>DATJTU010000029.1:0-5638 GCA_035503015.1 Acidimicrobiales bacterium
CATGATCTTGAGGTCCCACCAGAGCGACCACGACGCGACGTAGAGGTAGTCGAGTTGCACGAGGTCCGAGCGCGTGAGGTCGTTGCGCCCCGACACCTGCCAGAGCCCCGTGATGCCCGGACGGACCTCGAAGCGGCGCGACGCCCACCCGACGACGTGTGACTCGCTCGGGATGAACGGCCGCGGGCCGACGACGGACATGTCGCCCTTGAACACGTTGAGGAACTGTGGAATCTCGTCGATCCCGGTGCGACGCAAGAAGGCGCCGAAGCGCGTGATCCGCTGGCTCTGGTCCGACTTGCGGCGCGTCTCGTAGAGGGGTTTGTCCGCGAACTGCGACGGGTCGTCCGCCTCGGCCTGCGGATCACCCTCGTGCACGACGGTCATCGACCGGAACTTGAAGAGGGTGAAGGGCTGGGTGTCCCGACCGAGCCGGACCTGCGTGAAGAACACGGGTCCCGGCGAGCTGAGCTTCACGCCGATGGCGACGAGCACCAGGAGCGGGGACGTCAGGACCAGGACGGCGGTGCTCATGCAGACGTCGAACGCCCGCTTCATGAACCTGTCCCAGGCGCTCAGGTGCGGCTGGGCGATCTCGAGGAACGGCATCCCGGACAGATCGGTGAGGCGCGACCGCCAGCTGATCAGCTCGTAGTAGCGGGGGACCATGGCGATGTGCACGAAGTCCTGGAGCTCGCGATAGACGTCGAGCGACTTGGGGGAGAACTCGTCCTGCGCGGTGACGAGGATGCGGTGCACGTCGAGTTGACGGCACAGGGCGGGGAGATCGGAGACACGGCCGAGCGCGCCGGCGTCCGCGGCGGCATCGTCGACCGCGCGGCCGACCAACGTCATGCCGGGGTCCTGGCGGACGCTCAGCATGATGCGATCGGCCGCCGAGCCGGTGCCGACGACCAGCACCCGGTTCGTCGTCAGCGCGTGCAGGAAGAAACGGACGACGATCCGGCCGAGCGTGACCACGGCGATGGTGACGATGACCGCCGCGACGAGCTGGGTGGCGAAGGGCTCGGTCGTGCCGAAGGCCCCGTGGAGGAACGCGCCCACGGCGAGCGCGAGGACGCAGCCGCAGCCGACGCCGAAGGAGAGCTCTCGCATCTCGAGAAACGCGCTCGGCTGCAGGCGCCGGTGCGTGACCCGGTAGACGCCGCCGACCGCCAGGGCGAGTACGGCTGCCACCGGGAAGAACGAGTCGATCTTCATGTTGGTGACCAGCTCGCCCGGCGCGTTCGCCGGCACCGTCGACAGGCCCGCCAGGAGCAGGAGGGAGAGCGGCAGTGCGATGCAGGCACAGACGAAGTCGCAGCAGATCTGCACCAGTGTCAGTTCGCGGTCGCTGATCGTGCGGTACGACGGCGGCGGTGGCGCTCCCGGCTCGTCGTCGAACGCCGCCGGCGCGTGCCGGGCGGTCGCAGCCTCGGCGGCGCGCTCGTCGGCGGCTGCGCCGTCGGGCGTGTGCAGCCCGCTGGTCTCGACGTCTGGTTCGGAGATGCTCATCGTCCTGCCTCTCGTCGCCGGTCCCGACGGGACCGACCCGAGCCGCCACACCCCCCACGCCTAGGGAACAGGCCGGGCACCCTCGACTGGCGGACGGGCTGACCCGACACCCACGTAGCGTCCCCGGCCCGCGTCAAACATTCGCTTGGCGCACCGGGCGCGCCTCGTCAAGTGGTGGGGATCGACGAGGCCGCGGTCAGGAAGAGCCGCCGACGGCGTGCACGCCGCCGTCGACGTGGAGGATCTCGCCGGTCGTCATCGGCAAGAGGTCGCTGAAGAGTGCGAGACACGCCTTCGCCACCGCGACCGAGTCGTGGACGTCCCAGCCCAGCGGCGCGCGGTCCGCCCACGTGTCCTCGAACGCGCTGAAGCCGGGGATCGACTTCGCCGCCATGGTGCGGACCGGACCCGCCGCGACCAGGTTGACGCGGATGCCGCGCGGCCCCAGCTCCTTCGCCAGGTAGCGCGAGAGTGACTCGAGCCCCGCCTTGGCGACGCCCATCCAGTCGTAGACGGGCCACGCGACGCTCGCGTCGAAGTCGAGACCGACGACCGACGCACCACCGTCCCGGCCCGCCGACTCGAGGAGCGGCAAGAACGCGTCGACGAGCGCTTTGAGCGAGTAGGTCGAGATGTTCAGCGCGACCGAGACGTCCTCCCAGTTGGCGGCGAACATGCCGCTGCCGAGGCAGTCCGGGGGAGCGAACCCGATGGCGTGCAAGAGGCCGTCGAGACGGTCCCATCGGGCCGCCAGCGCCGACCCTGCGGCACTGAGTTGCTCGGGAGAGGTGACGTCGATCTCGAGCACCTCGGGCTCCTGCGGCAGTTTGCGGGCGGTGCGCTGGGTCAGCGACAGGGCGCGGCCGGCGCCGGAGAGCACGATCTCGGCCCCCTCTTCCTGAGCGAGGCGGGCCACCGCGAAGGCCAACGACGCATCGGTCAACACGCCCGTGATCAGGAGCCGCTTTCCGTCCAGGAGTCCCACTGCGCCAGGGAGGTTATGCGAAGGTAGGGGCGTGCACGTCGGAATTCTCGGAGGGACAGGGCCGGCCGGGCGCGGCGTCGGGTTGCGTCTGGCTGATGCCGGCGTCCAGGTGACGATCGGTTCGCGCGATGCCGAGCGCGCCAAGGGGATCGTCGAGGAACTGCGGGCGCGCTGGGCCGACCGTACGATGAGCCTGGAGGGCGCCGGCAACGCCGACGCCGCGGAGGCGGAGCTCGTGATCGTGGCGACGCCCTGGGACAGCGCGATCCCGACCGTGCACGCGCTGCGCGAACCGCTGCGGGCGAAAGTCGTCATCTCGATGGCCAATGCGTTGGTCAAGGAGGGCCGCGAGATGCTGGCCCTGGTGCCTCCCCGCGGGTCCGTGGCCGGAGCCATCCAGGCGGCCGCTCCCGACAGCCTGATCGCCGCCGCCTTCCATCACCTCCCGGCCCGGGAAATGGAGAACCTCGAATCGGGGTTGAAAGCTGATGTGCTGGTGTGCTCTGACCACCCGGAGGCGACGGCGGCGACGCTCAGCCTCATCGAGAGAATGGACGGGTTGCGGCCCCTCGACGCCGGCAGCCTGAACCAGGCCGCGCCCATCGAGGCCTTCACCGCCGTGTGCGTCACCTTGAACATCCGGCACAAGGCGCACTCCACCCTGCGGCTGGGCGGGATCTGACCATGCGGCTCTACGACACGGCCCGCCGCGAGATCGTCGACTTCGAGCCCGGCCCGCTGGTCACGATGTACTCGTGCGGGATCACGCCCTACGACGCCGCACACCTCGGGCACGCGGCCGTCTACCTCTACTTCGACATGCTGCAGCGGCGGCTGCAGGACGCGGGCCACGAGACCAAGGTCGTCCGCAACGTGACCGACGTCGACGACGACATCCTGCGCAAGGCGCGTGAGCTCGGCGTGCACTACCTGGACCTGGCGGCCGAGGAGATGGCCCGCTTCGACGCCGAGATGAGCCTCTTGAACCTGCTGCCCGTCTACTCCGAACCCCGCGCCACGTCGGCCATCTCCGAGATCCTCTCCCTGATCGGCGACGCGCTCGAGGGCGGCCACGCGTACGAGTCGGGCGGGTCCGTCTACTTCAGCGTCGCGACCTTCCCCGAGTTCGGGCGCCTCAGCGGCTTCGACCGCACGAGGATGCTCGAGCTCGCCGCCGAACAAGGGGGGCATCCCGACGACCCCAACAAGCGGGACCCGCTCGACTTCGTGCTGTGGCAGCCGTCGCTCCCCGACGAACCGGCGTGGGAGTCACGCTGGGGGCCCGGGCGTCCCGGCTGGCACATCGAATGTTCGGCCCTCGTGCTGCGCGAGCTCGGCGAGACCATCGACATCCACGGGGGAGGGCGCGACCTCGTCTTCCCCCATCACGAGTCCGAGACGGCGCAGTCCGAGTCGGTGACGCACAAGCCGTTCGTGCGGCTGTGGTTCCATGTCGGCCTCGTCGGGCTCGACGGGACGAAGATGTCCAAGTCCCTCGGGAACCTCGTGTTCGTCGGCGATCTGTGCAAGGAGTGGGATCCCGCCGCGGTCCGCCTCGCGCTGCTCGCCCATCACTACCGGGGGGACTGGGACTGGAAGACGTCGGAGGACCTGCCCGCCGCCGCGGCGCGCCTCGCGCTGTGGCGCAGCGCGCCGGACGGCGACGGTGCCAACGGGCTGGCGGCGGTCAGGGACGCGCTCGACCAAGACCTCGACACGCCGGCCGCACTGCGTGCGCTCGACTTGGAGGCTGCGGCCGGGCGGCCCGTCGCCGACGGTGCGCGCCTGTTGGGCGTCGACCTCTGAGGGTTCGAGCACCTGGGGCCCGATGGGCCGGGGCCACGGGGGTGGTCCAGTAGCCTTGGGAGACTCCGAACGGAGTCCGGAGCAGGAGCGATCCCCCGGCTGAACACGAAAGGGTGCACGATGGCTGGCGTCATCTCGGTTGGACTTCCCGACGGCTCGACGCGGGAGCTCGCCGAGGGCACGACGGCCGCCGAGCTCGCCCGCTCCATCGGGTCTCGCCTGTCCAAGTCGGCCGTCGCCGCGGTGGCCGACGGGCGCGAGGTCGACCTCGAGGCGCCCCTGCAGGACGGTGCGCAGGTCGCCATCGTCACCGACGACTCCGAGGCGGGGCGCGAGGTGCTGCGGCACTCGACCGCCCATGTCATGGCCCAGGCGGTCCGGCGGCTCTGGCCGGGCGCCAAGTACGCCATCGGGCCGGTGATCGAGAACGGCTTCTACTACGACTTCGAGCTCCCCGACGGCGCCCACTTCAGCGACGACGACCTCGACCGGATCGACGCCGAGATGAGGACGATCATCAAAGAGGACCAGCCCTTCGTGCGCCACGAGCACACGATCGAAGAGGGCCTCGAGATCTTCGCGGACCAGCCCTTCAAGGAGGAGATCATCGAGGCCGTGGCCACGGGTGCCGACGAGGTGGACGCCGAGGGCTCGACGGTGAGCACCTATCGCAACTCCGACGCGTTCATCGACCTGTGCCGGGGGCCCCACGTGCCCTCGACCGGCCGGCTGGGCCACTTCAAGCTCATGCGGGTCGCCGGCGCGTACTGGCGTGGGGACGAGAAGCGCGCGCAGCTCCAGCGCATCTACGGGACGGCGTGGGAGTCCGAGAAGGCGCTCGCGGCGTACCTGCACCAACTCGAAGAAGCGGAACGGCGCGACCATCGCAGGCTTGGGGCCGAGCTCGACCTCTTCAGCTTCCCTGACGAGATCGGATCGGGCCTCGCCGTGTTCCACCCCAAGGGCGGCACCATCCGCCGGCTCATGGAGGACTACTCGCGCCAGCGCCATGTCGAGGCCGGCTACGACTTCGTGAACTCGCCCCACATCACCAAGAGCGCACTCTTCGAGGAGAGCGGGCACCTCGAGTGGTTCGCCGAGGGCATGTTCCCGCCGATGGAGCTCGACGGGAGCACGCAGTACTACCTCAAGCCGATGAACTGCCCGTTCCACATCCTCGTCTACCGGAGCCACCAGCGCTCCTACCGCGAGCTGCCGATGCGGCTCTTCGAGTTCGGCACCGTGTATCGCTACGAGCTCTCCGGTGTGCTCCAAGGGCTCACCCGCGTGCGCGGGATGACCCAGGACGATGCGCACATCTTCTGCACGCCC
>DATJTU010000030.1:0-2331 GCA_035503015.1 Acidimicrobiales bacterium
GAGAGAGGGACACCATGACAGATCCGACCGTCCGGAGACGGAGCCAGTACATCGATGCCGCCATCGACGAGTACTCGGCGGTCCGATCCAGCGGACCAGATCACCATCAGCTCGAGCTCCAGCGGGTCACCCAAGAGCACACCGGGGGCTTTGCCGGCATGCAGATCGGCGACGACCAGGCACTGCTGATGGAGATGCTGGTGCGGGCCATGGGGGCCAAGCGCGCGGTGGAAGTGGGAACGTTCACGGGCTACTCCGCGCTCGCCGTCGCGCGCGGGCTCGGACCCGACGGTCATTTGCTGTGTCTCGACGTGAGCGAGGAATGGACCGCACACGCCCGCGTCGCGTGGCAGGACGCGGGCGTGGCGGACCGCATCGAGCTGCGCATCGGCCCGGCCAGTAAGACGCTCCGCGCGCTGCCCCTCGACGAGCAGTTCGATTTCGCCTTCATCGACGCCGACAAGACCGGCTACGGCGACTACTACGAGGAGATCCTGGTCCGGCTCCGGCCCGGTGGCTTGATGCTGCTCGACAACATGCTGCAGGGCGGCGCCGTCATCAACGACGAGGTGACGCACGAGAGCGTCGTTGCGATCCGCGCGCTCAACGATGCGATTGCCGCCGACCCTCGTGTCAGGGTGCTACTCCTGCCTATCGGGGACGGCGTCAGTGTCGTCCAGAAGCGATAGGCACAGGCCGGATCGTCCGGAACGGCCCGGCCGACGAGGCCAGGGCGGGACCACGTCAGTGTCTCGATGCGTCCGTGCCGTGTTCGACGTCAGCCGTCGAAGAGGGCACCGCGGGCAAGGAGATCGACCGGGTCCTGACCGTCCAGCATTCCCAGATAACCGCCGCCACGGGGAATCCCGTCGTGGACGGCGTACCCGATCAGCTCTTGCGCCTGGCGCGGCAACGAGCTCGCGACGCGGGGCGGGATGGACAAGTAGTTGTTCTCCTCGGTCCGGAGCCAGCCGACGCAGTAGCTGAGGTGTGCGCCCCGTCGCTGTTGATCGGTGGTGACGTTGGCGCCGGCCCCATGGATCGTCTCGCCCAGGTACACGACGGCCGAGCCGGCTGGCATCACCGCCCTGGCGATGGCCTCGGGCTCCGGCGTCGGCCGCAGAACCTGGTCCATCGGAAGCAGGCCGCGATCGTCCCAGCGGTGACTCCCGGGCACGACCCGGGTCGCCCCGTTCTCGACGCTGAAATCGACGAAGGCGATCACTGCCGCCACCTGCAGCTCGGGGGCGGGCCTCGGCACGTCTGCCCAGACCAACTCGTCGCGATGGAGGATCTGGTCCGGCGAGCCCGGCCCACGCTGAAGGATCTGGCCCAGGTTCAGCTGGTAGCGGGCGCACGAGGACAGGAGGACCCGGTCGCACAAGCCGAGCAGGAGCGGGTGGCACATCACCTCCACCGCGAACGTCGGGGAGATCCCCGGTACGCCCGAGACGGCCCGGGTGTTCGGGCCGTGGAATGCCTTCATCATCTCGTTGAACCACTCGGCGTCGGGATCAGCCTCGCCGATCGCCCGCTCGACCTCGGCATTGACCGCTGCGACCACCGCGGGCGAGAGCAGATCGTCCACGATGACAGCACCGTCACGCTCGAGGACGGCGTGGACGTCGTCGATCGAGGTGGTGGCCGGACGGTGCTCGAGCGTCGCCGCACGGCGAACGTCGTGTTCCGACGGGCCCGTCACCATGGTCTCCTCTCGTCCCGATCCGGGTCCTGCACGCGAGGCGACGCCGCTAGGAAGAGCAGCTGCGCACCGCCGTCATGACGACCGCCGCGACCTCCTTGGGGTGGGAGATCATCGCGACGTGTGACGAGCCTTCGATCTCGGTCACCGTCGCGCCCATTCGCTCGTAGCTGAAGTGGTGGACCCCGGGGTCGATGCACCGGTCCGCGGTGGGCAGCACCGCCCACGCCGGTCGGCTGCGCCACGCGGGCGTCGGCGCCGCTTCTGTGAGGGCGACGCCGGCGAGCGGGCGCTGGGTGATGGCGTAGAACGCGGCGTCATCGGCCGGAATGTCGGCGCAGAACGACTCGTGGAAGCCCTTGGGTGCGAGCGTGAACTCGTTGCCGCCACCGGGCAACGTGTGCTGCACGATGAAGGGAATGATGCCGGGCGGGGGGAACTTGGACTGGAGGTCCGTCAGGTTCTCGCCTTCGTCGGGGGCGAAGCCGGAGATGTAGACGAGGCCGACGACGTTCTCAGCCGTGCCGGCCGCCGTGATGACCGACCCGCCATAGGAATGGCCGACCAGCAGGACCGGCCCGTCGATCTCACCGACGACCGCTTTGATGTAGTCACCGTCCCCTCCGGTC
>DATJTU010000031.1:0-17393 GCA_035503015.1 Acidimicrobiales bacterium
ACGCCGCGCCGTTGATGGCCCCGACCGAGGCGCCGAAGACGCGGTCGGCGCGGATGCCGCGCCGGATCAGTGCTTCGAGCATCCCGACCTGGACCGCGCCGCGGCTGCCGCCGCCCGCCAGCACGAACGCAGTGCGCGCGGCCGCGGGCGCGCCGAGATCCGACCCGTCGAACTCGTGCGGGCGACGCGAGAGACGCGCCCGGAGCCGCGTGGTCCACGAGCGCGGCGCGGCACCGTCCGCCGCCGTGGCGTCGCTCATCGGGGCTGCTGCCCTTCGTCGCCCCATCCGGCGCGCTCCGCCTGCCGCTTCTTCCACGCCTCGCGACCGGCGAGATCGTGGCGCACGGCCCACATGATGACGATGACGGCGAGGACGATCATCGCGACGACGAAGACACCGAAGACGACGAAGAAGGCGACGTTACCGGCCGACGCGAGCGGAGCCAGGGCCATGGACATGCACCCGTCAGGGTAGAGGAGGCGTCACACCCCCCGGGCACACTGGCCGCCATGGTCCTGGTCGCCCCTTCACCGCTCGTGCCGGATGCGGCGACCGACGACGGCACGAGGAGCGAGGTGCCCGGCGTGCCGTCGGGCCGCGACCTCCTGGCGCTGCTGCGAGGCGACCATGCGGCACGACCGAGCTTCGACCCCGGACTCGCCGGCGGCGTGCGGGCCTGGCTCGAGGACGCGGCATTCGAGACGGCGTCTGTGCGCGCTGAACGCGCCGGGTCACTGATGCTCGGTGCGCGCCAGATCCTTGGGACGGCAACGACACACGACACGACCGACGTCGCGCCGAGACTCGTCGACCGCCTCGTCCACGCGCTCTTCCGTCAGTTGGTGTTCGGGTGCCGCATCGAGGACCCCCTCGGCGACGGGCTCGACGCACTGCGGGCGGCCGGCGACGAGGAGACCGTGCGCGGGGTGGCCGCGCTCGGCGGGCCGGCACGCGCCGCGCTCGGCACCACGCTCGATCGGCACATCGCGCACCTGAGCGCGCTCGTCCCCCGCTTCGCACCCGGGTGGATGCCCCGGACGGACGACTACGTCGCCATTCCGCTGGCCGGCGGCGCCGTCGTCCTCCACGGCGTGTTCGACCTTCTGGTCGGGATCCCCCAGTCGGGCACGGCGTCCTTGTGCGCGCTCGGACTCTCGACCGGCGGTCCGTGGCCCCGGGAGCGTCGGACGCTGCACTTCCTCGCGCTGCTCGAGCTGCTCCGCACCGGCACTCCTCCGTTCCGCGTCGCGCTCTTGGAGTCGGCGACGGGCCGGTACGGGGTCGAGGACATCTCCGAGGAACACCTGCGAGCAATGGCCGCGCACGTCGCCGGCTGGCTCGGGCGCAGCGACACCTGCGCGTGACTGACCTCACCGCCACGCTCCTCGCGCCGCCCACGCGGGTGGAACCGTCGTGCTGGCAGGCTGCCCTGGACGAGGCACGGGCCGCCCTCGCAGGCCTCGCCGTCCGCCGCCCCGGCACCGGGCCGTTCCGGATCACCGAGCACGAGATCCGCCTGGCCCTCTCCCCCGCCGGCTCCCCCGCCGGCGCAGGCCCGGGCTCCGAGGCGGCCTTCGCGTGGTCGGCACGCACCGCGCGCCGGGCCCTCGGACTGGCCGCGATCCGGCTCCTGCTCGACGGCGGCGCCCGGTCACCGCTCGAGGCGGTCCGGGCGCGCCTGCACGAGTCCGAGCGCTGGGTCAGCGAAGGCAGCGCGTGCGCGTCGCAGCTCGACCGCTGGATCGCCGGGCTGTCCGCTGCCGGGCGCGGTGCCGCTGCGGCCGACGCGGTGACCTGGACCACCCGCCTGTGGTGCGCCCTCGACTGGGCGGCCTTCGACGCGGCGCCGGTCGTCGGACGGGACCGGTGGTGGGACAGCCCCCATTCGGCGCTGCTCGCATTGCGGGGCCGGGCCGAGGTGCGTTGCGCCGGTGGGCACCTGGTCGTCCTCCAGGGCCGCCGCCGGGACAGCGTCCGTTCGGAGCTCGCGCTCGTCGCCCTCGTCGAAGCGCTGCGGTCCCGCTCAGCGGCGCCACCCGGACGCGTCGTCGGCTGGTGGCCCGACTCGGGCCACCTCGTGCGCCTCGAGCCCGAGCCCGGGGTGCTGCGCCTGGCGACCGACGCCGTCTCGCTCGTCCTGGCCGGGGGCGTGATCGCGCCTGCCGTCCGGGCAGCCGCCTGAACGGAGCCAGGGACTCGCCGGCGTCCTCTAACGTTGGCTCCCCCATGGGGACGCGCGACGACATCAGGAACGTGGCCATCGTGGCCCACGTCGACCACGGCAAGACGACGCTGGTGGACGCCATGCTCCGCCAGACCGGTGCGTTCGGCGCGCACCAGGAGCTGACCGACCGTGTCATGGACTCGGGCGACCTCGAGCGCGAGAAGGGCATCACCATTCTCGCCAAGAACACGGCCGTCCGCTGGAACGGCGTCAAGATCAACATCGTCGACACGCCCGGGCACGCGGACTTCGGCGGCGAGGTCGAGCGGGGACTCACCATGGTCGACGGCGTGCTCCTGCTCGTCGACGCCTCGGAAGGGCCGCTGCCCCAGACTCGGTTCGTACTGCGCAAGGCGCTCGAGGCGCGCCTGCCGGTCGTGCTCGTCGTCAACAAGGTGGACAGGGCCGACGCCCGCATCGGCGAGGTGGTGCACCAGGTCGAAGAGCTCTTCTTGGACCTCGGCGCCGACGAGCACCAGATCGACTTCCCCATCCTCTATGCGAACGCGAAGGCGGGGTGGGTCAGTGCCGACGCCGGCGTCGACGGCGTGACCGTCGAGCCGTTGTTCCAGGCGATCGTCGGCCACATCCCACCGCCGTTCTTCGACGACGGCGCGCCGACCCAGGCGCTCGTGTGCAACCTGTCGGCGTCGCCCTACGTCGGCCGCCTAGCGGTGTGCCGCGTGCACAACGGCCGCCTGGCCAAGGGTACGGACGTCGCATGGTGCCGCCTCGACGGATCGGTGGAGAAGGCGAGGGTCACCGAGCTCTACGTGACCGAAGCGCTGGACCAGGTGCCGGCCGATGAAGCGGGGCCGGGTGAGATCGTGTCGGTCGCCGGCATCGCGGAGGTGACGATCGGCGAGACGCTCGCCGATCCGAACCAGCCCGTCGCCCTGCCGGCGATCACGGTGGACGAGCCGAACCTCGCCATGACGATCGGCATCAACACGTCTCCCCTCGCCGGTTCGGACGGCACCAAGCTCACGGCGCGCCTCCTGAAGGCCCGTCTCGACGCGGAGCTCGTGGGCAACGTCGCCATCCGCGTCGGGCCGACCGAGCGGCCGGACATGTGGGAGGTGCTCGGACGCGGCGAGCTGCAGCTGGCCGTCCTCGTCGAGACGATGCGCCGAGAAGGCTTCGAACTCACCGTCGGCAAGCCTCAGGTCGTGACGCGCGAGATCGACGGCGGGGTGTACGAGCCGGTCGAACGCGTCTCCGTCGACGTCCCCGACGAGTATCTCGGCGTGGTGACCCAGCTCCTCGCGCTCCGCAAGGGGACGATGCTCGAGATGGTGAACCACGGGACAGGCTGGGTACGCCTCGACTACCGGGTCCCCGCCCGCGGCCTCATCGGCTTCCGGACCGAGTTCCTCACCGAGACGCGAGGCACGGGCATCCTGCACCACGTCTTCGACGGCTGGGAACGCTGGCACGGCGAGCTGCGGACCCGGCGCAACGGCTCGATGGTGGCCGACCGGCGCGGTGTCACGACGACGTTCGCCCTCATGAACCTCCAAGAGCGCGGGACGCTCATCGTGAATCCCGCCGAAGAGGTCTACGAAGGCATGATTGTGGGTGAGAACGCGCGGGCAGAGGAAATGGACGTCAACCCGACCAAAGAGAAGAAGCTGACGAACATGCGCTCGTCGACGGCAGAGGAATTCGAGCGACTGACGCCCGCCATGTCGTTCTCCCTCGAGCACGCGCTGGAGTTCATCGCCGAGGACGAATGCGTCGAAGTGACGCCGAAGGCGGTGCGGCTGCGCAAGGTGGTGCTGGACCAGGCGACGCGCGGCCGGCAGCGCAGCCGGGCCCGTGACGCACGCGAGCAGGCGCGGCGTAGCTGATCCCTGGACGCAGCAGCACCGACAGCACGGAACGGACGGAGGGCGCCGTGACGACAGGAGCGATCAAGAACGAGGGGTTCGACCACATGACCATCGTGGTCGAGGACCTCGAGGCAGCGAAGGCGTTCTTCGGCCTCCTGGGCTTCGCCGAACGGGTCGCCGTCGTCGCACAGGGCGAGGTGATCTCGCGCTATATGGGCTTCGACGACTGGGAGGCCGACCACGTCACGTTGGTGCTCGAGGGCGCGCCGGTGCACCAAGAGGTGCAGCTGCTGCGCTTCCACCGCCCGGCGCCCGTGCCGGACACGGGTGCGGGGACCCTCGACCGCATCGGCTTCAACCACGTCTGCTTCCGCGTCGCGGACATGGACGCAATGCTGGGCCACCTCGCCGCACACGGCATCGTGCCGCGCGGCGACATCTTGGACTTCCACGACCGGCGCCTCGCGTTCGTGGACGGCCCGGGCGTCGTCGTCGAACTGGCCGAGTGGTCCAGCGGGACCGCAGGCCAAGCGGTCACCTAGCATTGGCGCGCCCGGAGGGATGGCAGAGCGGACGAATGCACAGCTCTTGAAAAGCTGCGAGGTGCGAGCCTCCGTGGGTTCGAATCCCACTCCCTCCGCCCGGGAATTGCGCCCTCCGGACGCCGGTGGACGGCCGCCGACGGCGCTCTCCAGCACGGTGGCTGCGTGAGCGGTCGAAGGCTCCACGAGGACGAGGTCGCCGTCGACACCGAGCTCGTCCGCGCGCTCGTCGCGACCCAGGCGACCCAATGGGCCGGCCTCCCCCTCTCGGCATTCGGGTCGGCAGGGACCGTCAACGCCATCTTCCGGCTGGGGCCGGACATGTACGTGCGGCTGCCGAGAGCAGCGAGGTTCGTGACGAGCCTGGACAACGAATTCACGTGGCTGCCGCACCTCGCCCCCAACCTGTCGCTGGCCGTGCCCGAACCGCTCATGCGAGGTGAGCCCGGCGCCGGCTTCCCGTTCCCCTGGGCGATCTTCCACTGGCTCGAGGGGACGACCTATTCCCCCGAGCGAGTCGTCGACGAAGTCGAGGAGGGCCGGCGCCTCGGGCGTTTCGTCTTGGAACTCCGCGCCGTCGACCACGCGGGTGCGCCGCGGTCGACGCGCGACGCTGCTGTCACCGACGACGTATTCACGAAGTATTCGATCGAACGGCTCCCTGCACGGTTCGACCAGGAGGCCGTGCGACCGGCCTGGGACGCGGCGCTCGAAGCCGCTCCGTGGCACGGCGCCGGCGCGACCTGGACCCACGGAGACCTGATCCCGCCCAATGTGCTGGTGCGCGACGGGAGGATCGCCGGTGTCCTCGATTTCGGCGAAGCCGGCGTGGGCGACCCCGCGGTGGATTTGATCCCGGCCTGGGCCCTGTTCGGCCACGAGGGCAGGGCGGCCTTCCGGGCCACGATCGGCGCCGACGACAACACGTGGCATCGCGCCCGCGCCTTCGCCTACCGGCAGGCGATACGGATCATCCCCTACTACCTGCACACCCATCCGGACTTCGTGGCGATGGCTTCCGCGACCGTGGCGCGGGTGCTCGACGATCTCCCCTGATTCGACCGATCCCACGCGCTCGGGCGTGACGGGGCGCGGGAGACCCGCTGTCTTAGGCTTTTCGTCGTGGGAGGGAGGGACGGCGCGGTCGAGGTCTTGCTGCACGAGCGGCAACCGGCCGCGGGCGCGCCCGCGGTCGAGACCCCGCGACGGGGCCCGCGGCTGAGGCGCCGCGGGTGGTGGGTGCTCGGCATCGCGGCGGGCAGCGCGCTCGGGGCCGTGGTGGGGTACCTGATCGCAGACCAGGTCCAGCAGCGCCACCAATTCGACCGCTCCCATGCTGCGCTGACCGTGACCCAGCACCACATCAGCACCGTCTCCGCCGAGCTCGCGTCCGTGCAACACGATCTTGCCGGCCTCAAGACCCAGGTGGGCGCCGACACCACCGCGCTGACCCAGGCCGAGTCCCAACTCAAGGGTGCGCAGAGCGCCCTCAGCTCCGCGCAAGCACAGGTGACCCAGCAGACGTCGACGATCACGTCGCTCCAGACGTGCCTGGGCGGCGTCGAACAGGCCCTGAACGCCCTCGCTATCAACAACCAGCTCCGGGCGTTCGCGTTGCTCGAGTCGGTGTCGTCGAGCTGTACGACCGCGGCGGCCGCCAGTGGCTGACGCGCGCAGCCCGCGACTACGCCTGCGTCGCCGCCGTCGTCTCGCCGTCACGGTCGTCGTGGCGCTGTGCCTGGGCCTGTTGACCGCGGCGATCTGGACCGACGTCGACGCGCGTACGCGCGCCCGCAACGAGGCGTCGGCGCTGCAGGGCGCCCGGACGCAGCTGGCCGCGCTGCACGACCAGGTGGCGACGACCACGTCCGAGAAGGCGCAGGCGACGACTGCTCGCGACGCACTGGTCGCGTCGATCTCGTCCACACTCCACCAGCTGGCAGGCGCGAACGCCTCGATCGCGTCGGCCAACGTGCATGCGTACCTGCAAGGGGCGAGCATCACGACACTGCAGACCTGCCTCGGCGGCGTCCAGAACGCGTTGGCCCAGATCCGCGCCAACAACAACGCGAAGGCGCAGCAGGACATCGCCGACGTCTCGGGTCCCTGCATGCAGCTCGCCGGAGGCGCGAACGCCGGGCTCGTCTACCCCTTCGACTTCCCGGACCCCGACGTCATCCTGGCCGGCCACACCTATTACGCCTACGCGACCAACTCGGTGGCGGGGAACATACAGATGATCGCGTCCAGCGACCTCGTCCACTGGGTCGCCGTCGGCAACGCGCTGCCCAGCCTGCCGTCGTGGGCGGCGCCGAACCTCACCTGGGCCCCGGCCGTGGCGGCCCTCAACGGGCACTTCGAGCTGTACTACGCCGTCGACGTGGCCGGCACGAGCGACGAATGCATCTCCGTGGCGACGTCCAGCGCGCCGGGCGGCCCCTTCATCGACAAGTCGACGGGCCCGCTCGAGTGCCAGAAGAACCTCGGCGGTTCCATCGATCCTTCCGTTTTCGTCGCGAGCACCGGGACGCCCTACCTGGTGTGGAAGTCCGGTGGGCCCGGATCGTCCGCCATCTGGTCACAACAGCTCGACGCCAGCGGCACGACGTTCAGCGCGGGCACCACCCCCACCCTCCTGCTCACGCCCGACCAGCGCTGGGAGTCGGGCACGGTCGAGGCACCCGACATGGTCTCGACCGGCGGACGCTTCTTCCTCTTCTTCTCGGGCAACGACTGGAACAGCGCCAACTACGGCGTGGGCGCAGCGTCGTGCTCGGGCCCCCTCGGGCCGTGCACCGACACTGCGTCGAGCCCCATCCTCGGCAGTGGCGGCGCGATCGACGGCCCAGGCGGCGAGTCGGTCTTCACCGATCCGTCGGGCAACTTCTACATCGCGTTCCACGCGTGGGTCCCCGGCGCGGTCGGCTTCCCGAACAGCCGAGACCTCTACATCCGCCACCTGAGCGTCGCGGGCCCGGCGCCGAGCGTCGGGGGGCCGGTGGGCTAGCCGCTCGCCCGGGCCGCAGCCAGCTTCTCGGCCCGGGCCGCCATGGCCGGCGCGTCGAGGCGCGCGCACACCGCTGCGAACTCGTCCGTCGGGCCGCGCCACTCCAGGTCCGCGGGGGTGCCCAGCAACGAGCGGTCGACCCGCAGCGTCGCCAGGTCCTTGAACAGCACCGCGTGCGCCATATCGTCGCGCAGCGTCGCCGCGAGCTTGGCGGCGCCGCGAACCGTCACCTCCCACGCAGCGGAGTCGGGCGGCACGTCCTCGATGTGCTCCCAGCGGGCGAGGACGCCGGCCGCGGACTTGGCGCCCCATCCGGCCAACCCCGGGAACCCGTCGGCGCTGTCGCCGACCAACGCCAGATAGTCGGGGATCGAGCCGGGACGGACGCCGAACTTCGCGACCACACCCTCCTCGTCGACGACGAGATCCTTGCGGCGGTCGAACTGCACGATCCGCGTGCCCGATACGCATTGGCCGAGGTCCTTGTCCGGCGTGCAGATCACGACCTGGTCAACCGCGACATCGTCGCCCGCGACGGCCGCGGCACTGGCGAGCGCGTCGTCGGCCTCGAGGTCGACCATCGGCCACACGACGACGCCCAGCGCGAGGAGCGCCGCTTCGAGCGGCCACGCCTGTGACCACAGGTCGGGATCGACGCCCTCGCCCGTCTTGTAGCCGGGCCACAGCTCGTTGCGGAACGACTCGATCACGTGATCCGTCGCGACCCCGACGTGTGTCGCGCCGTCCGTCAACAGCTGGAGCACGGAGGCCACGACGCCACGCACCGCCGCCACCTCCTCACCGTCGGCATTCCGATGCGGCGGGGCGCCGAAGAAGTGGCGGAACAATTCGTAGGTGCCGTCGACGAGGTGGACCTTCATGATGCAGCCGAGTCTCTCACCGGGGCGGCCGGGGCGGCCGGGGCGGCCGGCGCGGCACATTTCGGCCGGCGGCGCGAGAAAAACCCGGCGGGGCGCGTCACCTGTCACATCTGACCGCTAGACCGGGTCACTCAGGACAGTCAGTTTCACGTCCGATCCCCGCCGGACGCCTCGATCGCAGATCTTTAGGGTGGGAAGAACCCTCGGCTGGCCGACGTTGGCACCAGTCGTAGCGATTCCGGCGGTGCAGGACCTTCGCGCAAGGAGACCCATGTCCAGCGACTCAAAGGGACACGGCATCACCATCGAGCTCTCCGACGGCCGCACGGTGCCGTCGTGGCTGGTGCTGGCGCTCGTCTGCGTCGGCCAGTTCATGGTCGTGCTCGACGCGTCGATCGTCAACGTCGCGCTCCCCTCCATCCAGCACGACCTGCACTTCAGCACCTCCAGCCTGCAATGGGTCGTCAACGCCTACACGTTGACGTTCGCCGGCTTCCTCCTGCTCGGCGGTCGTGCCGCCGACCTCTTCGGGCGCCGCCGCATCTTCTTGGTGGGGCTGGCCGTCTTCACCGCATCGAGCCTGTTCGGTGGCCTGGCGCAGAACGAGACGTGGCTGATCACCGCCCGTGCCCTCCAAGGCCTCGGCGCCGCCATCCTCGCCCCGGCGACGCTCACCATCCTCACCGCCAGTTATCCCGAGGGCCCGGCGCGCGCGTGGGCGTTGGGCGCGTGGAGCGCCGTCTCGTCGGCCGGCGCATCGGCAGGTGCCCTTCTGGGCGGGATCCTCACCGACTTTCTCAACTGGCGTTGGATCCTCTTCGTGAACGTCCCCGTCGGCGTCGTCGCGCTCCTCGCCGCGCGGCGGCACCTGCCTGAGTCGCGGGCGGAGATGGCGCAGCGCCACCTCGACCTCGGCGGCGCGATCACCGTCACTGCAGGACTGGTGGCGCTGGTCTACGCGCTCGTGCGCACCGAGACCTACTCGTGGGGCTCGGCGCAGGTCCTGGTGCCGTTGGCCGCTGCCGTCGTCCTCCTCGCCGTGTTCCTCTACCTCCAGGCGCGCGTCTCCAAGGCGCCACTCGTGCCGCTGCGGATCTTCCGCTCCCGCTCGGTGGCCGGAGGGAACGCGGTGATGTTCATGATGTTCGGCGCGCTCTTCGCCTCGTGGTACTTCGAGACGCTCTACATGCAACGCGTGCTCGGCTACAGCCCGCTCCAGGCCGGCCTGGCCTTCTTGCCCCAGACGCTCTTGATCGCCGCCGGCGCCCAGGTGACGGCGCGCCTCGTCCCGCGCGTCGGGCCACGGCCGCTCATCCTGCTCGGCACGCTCGTGGCCGGTGGCGGACTGGCCTGGCTGGGGCAGATCCGCCCGGACAGCACGTTCGTCGTCGACCTGCTCGGGCCGTTCATCCTCATCGGCCTCGGCATGGGTCTCGCGGTGACCCCGATCGCCGTCGCGGGCACGGCGGGGGTGGCCCGCCAGGAGGCCGGGCTCGCGTCGGGCCTGCTCAACACCTCACGGACGGTGGGGGCTTCCATCGGCCTCGCCGCGCTGGCGACCATCGCCGCCAACCGGACCACGCACGCGCTGACCGGCGGCGCCGCCACGCTGGCGCGGACGGGTGCCGCGCTCACCGACGGCTATGCACTGGCCTTCCGGGTCGCGGCCATCGT
This sequence comes from Acidimicrobiales bacterium, assembly GCA_035503015.1. Lineage (GTDB taxonomy): Bacteria > Actinomycetota > Acidimicrobiia > Acidimicrobiales > RAAP-2 > Bog-473. The sequence continues at coordinate 10,162 of DATJTU010000031.1, forward strand.
GCTCCTTCTCACTGCTGCCGTGGCCCTGGCCACGCTGCCGTCCCTGCGCGACCTGAGCGCAGCGCAGGAGCCCCGGCCCCGGGAGGTCGCAGCACCGGCGCTCGAGCTCGAGGAGGCGTAGCCGGATCGGCATGGCGGGGCGGCCGGTCAGGTCGCGACCCCGGGCGCGGCCGACTTCTTGTTGATCGCGTCCACGATCACCTGCACCGCGTCGTGCAGCCCGCCCTCGGTGTGGATGTCGAGGAGATCGATCGCCTCCTCGATCTTGGTGCGAGCGTCCTTCACGTCCTCGAAGGTCTTGGTCGCCCGCGCGTCGGCGGCCCGCGCCTGGATGTTCTGGCCGACGATGATGATCGGGAGCAGCACCAGCTGGATGAACTCGGACGAGAGCCACAGCACCAGCACCGTTGCGCTGTGCTGCTCGATGGTCGACGGCAACGACACGAACGCGATGACGGCGAAGATGTACGCGCACCACATGGTGCCGACGAGCACGGTGATCTTCAGGCCCACCGCCGAGTTGAACCGTTGTGCGGCGGTGTCGTGCTTGGCGTAGCGGTGTGTGTGCTCGTAGACCGGCATGCCGTCCTTCGTGTAGCCGTGCTTGGGCGGCGCGTGCTCGCGGGCGTGGGTGGTGGTGGGCATCGAAGTCCTCCTGTGCGGTCCGGTGGCGCGCATTCTCACACCAACCCGAAACGACAGCCGGGGACGTGCCGGCGCAGCCGTGCGCGTGGCGCGGCGCGCCGGGGCGTCAGCCCGGAGGCTCCTCCAGCTGCTCCATGTACTCGAGCCGTATCCCACCCGGTGCCTCGATGAAGGCGATGCGGCGCGTCCCGAACACGCCGCTCACGACGCGCGGGCCCCAGAGCACCGTGTGACGGGCCAGCTCGGCGTCGAGGTCGTCGACGAAGAGCGCAGGGTGCAAGAAGCCCTCGTCGGGGAGGTCGGTGGCGTCCTCGTAGATCGCCTTGGTGAACAACGTCAAGGCGAGCGTGCCGAGCTGGACGTCAGCCCGCCGTCCGTTCTCCCATGCGACGGGCTCCGTCACCGTGGCGCCCGCGGCGCGGTACCACTCACAGGCGCCCTCGAGGTCGGTGACCTTGACGGCCAGGTTGGCCATGCCGGTGACGGGCATCAGTGCAGCGGCGCGCCGTAGAGCGAGCCGAGGTCCTCCGCGATGAGCTCGAGCCGCACGCCGTCGGGGTCGGAGAAGTAGAGCGAGATGTCGCTCTCGACGTGGGTCGGGACGCCCGCCGCCTCCAGCCTCGCCCTCGCGGCGTCCCAGTGCTGCTGGTCGACGGAGATGGCGAGATGGTGGAAGCCGCCGATCACCTCCTGGTAGGGGCCGAGATCGAGACCCGGGAAGTCGAAGAACGCGAGCGTGTTGTCGTGGCCGAGGTCGAAGAACAGGTGCGTCGACCCCTCGTAGTCGCGGTTCTCGAAGAGCTCGGCGAGCGGGAACCCCAGCAGCTCTTGGTAGAAGCGGATGGTGCGCTCCACGTCCGAGCACAGCAGGGCGACGTGGTGCACCCCGCGGGCGGTCGAGCGCGCCCGGTGCGCAGGCTCCTCGAGATAGGTGGCGCGCAGGCGCTCCCGCTCCGACGCGGCCGCCTCGAGGTCGACGCTCACAGGCCGAGGAGCCAGGCCGCGTTGGCACCCATGATGTTGCCCCGGGCCGGCTCGGCGAGCCCGGCGACGGCGCGCTCGGCGGCCGCCTTGGGATCGGCGACGCCCTCGGCGTGCGGCCAGTCGCTGCCGATCATGAAGGTCTCGCCTCCGACCTTGGGCACGAGGCGGTTGGGCATCTCGTAGGGCAGCGCCGCCACCCGCACCTGACGCAGGAAGTAGGTCGACGGGCGCTCGGCCAGGCGGCGGAAGGGCTCGCCGTGCCGCGCCGTGTAGAAGTCCGACGCGCCGTCGATGTGGAGCAGGAAGTGCGGCACCCAGCTGGCCGTCAGCTCGACCACGCCGACGCGCAGGCGGGGGTACCGCTCGAGGACCCCGTTGAGGATGAGGTTGGCCAGCGCGACGGCCGGCGCCAGGTACAAGAAGATCGAGTCGAACAGCTGCTCCCCGTCCTCCTGCTCGCCGACGCGCCAGGCCGGGTGCAGCGGGCTCTCGAACTCCGACACGTGGAAGACGGGCGCGACGCCTTCGTCGCTGAATGCCGCCCAGACCGGGTCGAAGTCCTCGTGCGAGAGCGGTTTCCCGTCGACGGGCGCCGGGGCAATCATGGCGAGGCGGACGCCCTCGGCCCTGATCCGCTTGATCTCCTCGACCGCCCAGGCCGGATCGTGCAAGAGCACGTGCGCCACGCCGTAGAGGCGATCCCTGCCGTCGCTGCACACGCCGGCGACGAAGCGGTTGTAGGCGCGCGCGTTGGCCCGCTGCGCCTCGCGGTCCGATGCGAGCCGCTGCTCCCAGAGGAGCCCGTAGTTCGGGAACATCACGGCGGCGTCGATCTTGAACTCGTCGAGGAGGTCCAGCCGGGCCCCCGCCAGGCGGTAGGAGTCGGGCACGAGATCGTCGAACGACGCGGGCGCGCGCTCGCCGCGCAGCCGGCGCAGCCGGTCCTCGCCGATGTCCGCCGAGCGCTCGGGGAAGGGGACCTCGAGCGGGGTGAGGCGCGAGCCCCGCCAGGTCAACCAGGGCCATCCCGCATCGTCGTCGGAGATGGACAGCGCGTCGGCGCGGTGGGCCGGGTCGATGTACTCCGACCAGGTCGTCCTCGACTCGAAGAGATGCTGGTCGACGTCGATGGTCTGCAGGCTGGTCATGGTCCCTCCCGCCGCACAGCGTGGTTCACGCGGCCTCTCCGTAGTCTCGCCGGGAATGAAGGGCAGGTCCAACGGCCCCACCGGGTGACGCGCCGTCAGTGAGGCAGCCGGCGGCGGCCCAGCGGCCTAGTCGATGTCGTCGCGCAGCGCGCGCAGCCAGTCGTCGGCGGCCTGCCACGCCGCGTCGGCCTGGCGCCGCTGCTCGGGCCCGTGCTCGCCCGCGGCGGGATACGACCCGAGGAATTTCACCCCGGCCAACCCGGCGTGCAGGTCGCGCAGGCAGTCGGCGACGATCTCGTCGGCCAGGTGGCCCGCGAGGTCGATGACGAAGCAGTAGTCCCCGAGGCCCTGCTTGGTCGGGCGGGACTCGAGCTTGCTCAGGTTGATGTTGCGCGCGGCGAACTGGCCGAGGATGCCGTGCAGGCTGCCGGGGTGGTCGGCGCGCTGGAAGCAGACGATGCTCGTCTTGTCGTGCCCGGTCGGCCGCGGCACCCGCGCCCGGGCGACGAGCACGAACCGCGTCTGGTTGTCCGGATGGTCCTCGACGTCCTCGGCGAGCACCACCAGCCCGTACCGCTCGGCCGCCAGGCGCGGCGCGATGGCGGCGTCACCGGGACCGCCCGACTCGCCGAGGACCCGCGCCGCGTCCGCCGTGGAGTTGGCGGCGCGCTGCTCAGCCTCGGGCAGCTCGCGGGCGAGGTACTTCTGACACTGGGCCAATGCGTGCGGATAGGAGGCCACGGTGCGGATGTCCGCCAGGGCGGCGCCGGGCCGGGCGAGGAGGTGGAGGTGGATGTCCATGACCACCTCGCGCTGGATGTGCAGGTCCACGTCGTGGATGAGGCCGTCGATGGTCGCACTCACTGTGCCCTCGATCGCGTTCTCGATCGGGACGAACCCGAGGTCGACGTCGCCCTGGGCCACCGCGTCGAGCACGGCCGTGATGGAGCCGAGGGCGCGCAGCTCCGCCTCGGCCAGATCCGGCTGCGTGAGCAGCGCTTCCTGGGTGAAGGTGGCCGCCGGGCCGAAATAGGCGACGGTTTTCGCAGGCGGGGTCACAGTTGGGCAGGATAGAGCAGGTCATGGACGCCTCTTCGCTTCGGACGCTCGTCGAGCAGGTCGCCGCGGGCGAGTGCACGCCCGACGACGCCGTGCGCCTCCTGCGCCGGCTGCCCTATGCCGACCTCGGCTTCGCCCGTGTCGACCTGCAGCGCGACCTGCGCCAGGGCATGCCAGAAGCCGTGTACGGGCCCGGCAAGACCCCCGAGCACTGCGCCGCCGTGGTCGAGCAGCTGCTGACGGGAACCGACGGGCCGGTCCTGCTGACCCGGGCGAGCGAGCCGCAGGTCAAGGCGGTCACCGCGGTGGCCACGGCGGCCGGCGCCGGCCCCGGCACGGTGGCGGACAGCGGGACCTTCGCCACCGTCGCCTTCCGTCCGGCCGGGACGCGGGCCGGCACCGTCGTCGTGATCACGGCGGGCACAGCGGACCTCCCGGTGGCGACCGAGTGCGCGGCCGTCCTGCGTGCGCTCGGGTTCGGGCCCACCGAGCTGCGCGACTGCGGGGTCGCCGGCCTGCACCGGCTGCTGGCCGAGGTCGACACGATCGCCATGGCGGATGCCGTCGTGGTGATCGCCGGCATGGAGGGTGCGCTGGCCAGTGTGGTCGGCGGACTCACGCCGGCCCCGGTCGTCGCCGTGCCCACCAGCACCGGCTACGGCGCCGCGCTCGAGGGCGTGACGGCGCTGCTGACCATGCTCTCCGCGTGCTCCTCGGGCATCACCGTCGTCGGCATCGACAACGGGTACGGCGCCGCGTGCGCGATCGCCCGGCTGCTGCCGTGACGGAGGGTGGCACCGGCGAGGTCGATCCCACCGTCGCCTGGTTCCACTGCTTCGCGGGCATCGCCGGGGACATGGCGCTGGGCTCGCTGGTGGACGCGGGCGCCGACGCCGGCGAGGTGCGGGCCCTGCTGAGCCGGCTCGACCTGCCGGGCTGGGACCTGCGCTTCGAGGACGCGCTGCGCGGCGGCGTGGCGTGCACGCGCGCCATCGTGCGCGGCGACGACGTGGTCGTCCGGACCCACGGCGCCATCGCGTCGCTGATCACCGCCGCCGCGCTGCCCGAGCGGGTGGCGCGGCGCGCCCTGGCGGCGTTCGGCGCCCTTGCCGCCGTCGAAGCGTCATTGCACCGCCGCGCGATCGACCAGGTGCACTTCCACGAGGTCGGCGGGCACGATGCGATCGTCGACATCGTGGGCACGGCGGCCGCACTCGAGGTCCTAGGGGTCGACGACGTCGCGAGCTCGGCCGTGGCGACCGGCACCGGCATGGTGCGCAGCGCGCACGGCCGCCTGCCCAACCCGGCGCCCGCCACCGTCCGCCTGCTCGAAGGCGTGCCCAGCTACGGGCGCGACGTCGGCGTCGAGCTGACGACACCAACGGGCGCGGCGCTGGTCGCCACGCTGTCCACGTCGTTCGGGCCGATGCCACCGATGACGATCACCGCCTCGGGCTTCGGGGGCGGGACAGCCGAGCTCGACGACCTGCCGAACTGCACCCAGGTGGTCGTCGGGCGGCGCAGCGCGGTCGACGCGATCGGCGCCGGGCAGCCCGCGCTCGTCCTCGAGACCAACCTCGACGACGTCACGGGCGAGCAGCTCGGCCACGCGCTGGCGGGCGCGCTCGACGCCGGCGCGCTCGACGCGTGGATCACAGCGGTCACCATGAAGAAGGGCCGGCCGGGTCACGTGCTCCACGTCCTGGCCGATGCCAGCACGCTGCCGGCGCTGCGCGCCGAGATCGAGCGCGTCACCGGCACGATGGGCGTGCGGGCCACTGCCCTCGAGCGCTGGCCCGCCCGCCGCGAGCTCGGACAGGTGAGCGTCGACGGGATGACGATCCGCATGAAGGTGACCCAGGGCCGGGCCAAACCGGAGTTCGACGACGTCGCCGCGGTCGCCGCCAAGACGGGCGCCTCGCTGCACGAGGTCGCCAGCCGGGCCGAGGAGGCGTGGCGCGCCGGGCGCGCCGAGCCCGAGCCCCCGGCGGGACCCGAGGGCACGCCCGCCTGATGGGCAACGCGATGTTCGAGTTCGACCCGGCCATGACCGACATGATCCTGACAGCGTGCCGGGAGCGCCTGCGCATCGACCCGGTCCCCCTCGACTTCGGCGGCCTCGTCTCGTCGCTGGACGCGGAGCTGGCCGGCATCATGCGGCCCGAGGGCAGCGACGCGGCACAGGTGCTCGAGCTCTTCATGGACAAGCTGGCGACGGCCGTCGTCTCGTGCGACAGCCCTCGCTTCTTGTCGTTCATCCCCGCCGCGCCCACCAAGGCGTCGCTGCTCTTCGACATGTTCGTGTCCTGCTCGTCGCTCCACGGCACCTCGTGGCTCGAAGCAGCCGGCGTCGTCGTCGCCGAGAACCAGGCGCTCGCCGTGCTGGCCGCTCAGGCCGGGTTCCCGGCGACAGCGGGTGGCTGCTTCGTCTCGGGCGGTTCGGCCGGAAACCTCTCCGCGCTCATGGTCGCCCGCGACACGGCCGCGCACCGGCGCGGGGCGGCGGCGCCCCAACGACCTCTGGTGGCGGTCAGCGCCGACGCCCACTCCTCGGTCGGCAAGGCCCTGCACGTGCTCGGCATGGGCGTCGTGACCGTGCCCGCCCTCGAGCACCGCCTGACCGGGCATGCCCTCGCCGCAACGCTGCGCGACGATCCGCGCGGCGGCGACGTCGTGGGCGTGGTCGCCACGGCGGGCACGACCAACGCCGGCATCGTCGACGACCTCGACGGCGTCGCCGACGTCGCCCGAGAGCACGCCCTGTGGTTCCACATCGACGCCGCCTACGGCGGCGCCGCCGCACTGTTCGCACCGTCGGCGCGCGCGCTGTTCCGCGGCTTCGACCGGGCCGACTCCTTCATCGTCGACCCGCACAAGTGGCTCTTCGCGCCCTTCGACTGCGCAGCGCTGCTCTACCGCCGGCCCAACCTCGCCAAGGCCGTGCACACCCAGGACGCGCAGTACCTCGAGGTCTTGCACAGCGAGAACCCCGAGGAGTGGAACCCGAGCGACTACGCGTACCACTTGACGCGACGCGCCCGCGGCTTGCCGCTGTGGTTCTCCTTGGCCGTCAACGGCCTCGACGCCTACCGCGACGCGGTCGAGGCCGGCCTGGCCATCGCGCAGCACGCGGCGGAGCGGATCCGGCGCGCACCACACGTGGAACTGGTGCGCGAGCCCGGGCTCTCCATCGTGCTCTTCCGGCGCCCCGGGTGGTCCAAGCCGGACTACGACGCGTGGTCGGCGTCGCTCCTGCACGACCAGATCGGGTTCGTCACCCCGACCAGCTGGGAGGGCGAGACGGTGGCGCGCTTCGCCTTCTTGCACCCGAACGCCACGGTCGAGATGGTCGACGAGATCCTCGCCTCACTCGCCGAGCCGTGACCAGGCGCGGCG
>DATJTU010000032.1:0-19752 GCA_035503015.1 Acidimicrobiales bacterium
TCTCGGAGCTCCTCGACGGCTTCCCGCTGCTCGTCGGTCGTGAGCTCGTCGACCATGGGGTGTTCGGGCGCCATGACCGCGTACGTCATGCCGAAGCTCGTGTCCGGGCGTGTCGTGAAGACCCGCACCGAGACGCCGGGCCGGCCGTCGACCGCCAGGTCGAACTCGGCACCCTCGGAGCGCCCGATCCAGTTGCGCTGCATCAACTTGGCGCGCTCAGGCCAATCGAGATGGTCGAGGGCGTAGAGGAGCTCGTCGGCGTATCGGGTGATGCGGAAGAACCACTGCTCGAGCTCGCGCCGCTCCACCAGGTCACCGGACCGCTCGCAGGTGCCGTCGGGCAGCACCTGTTCGTTGGCGAGCACGGTCTGGCAGCTCGGGCACCAGTTCACCGGCGCCTTGGCGCGGTAGGCCAACCCGGCCTCCCAGAGCCGCAGGAAGATGAGCTGCGTCCACTTCATGTAGTCGGGGTCGTGACTGTGGATCTCGCGGCGCCAGTCGTAGACGGCACCGAGTCGGGTCAGCGACGACTTGAGCTCGGCGATCCGGGCGTCCGTGAAGATCCGCGGGTGGGTGCCCGTCTTGATGGCGGCGTTCTCCGCCGGCAGCCCGAAGGAGTCGAAGCCGATCGGGCTGAGGACGCCCTTGCCCTGCATCGTCTGATAGCGAACGACCAGGTCACCGAAGGTGTAGTTGCGCACGTGGCCCTGGTGCGCCGGCCCGGAGGGATAGGGGTACATGCACAGCGCGTAGAACTTGTCCCGCGGGTCGTCGTTCTCGATCTCGTAGGTGCCTTCGTCGGCCCAGCGGCGCTGCCACTTCTGCTCCACCGCGCCGACGTCGTACGCGCGTGCCATGCCACCAGGGTAGGCGACCGATCCTGCGTTCCTGAGCAGCTACGACGGGCCGCTCGGGTCCGTGCGCTGCTCGTGCGGGACCGACTCGGACCCGTCCGGACGACGAGTTCGTCACCCTCTGACTGCTAGCGTTGTCCTTCACCGCTGGGGGCGTAGCTCAGCTGGTAGAGCGCTTGACTGGCAGTCAAGAGGTTCGTGGGTTCAAGTCCCATCGCCTCCACCAAATTTCCTAGTCAGAGGGCCTCTTTCGTGGCCCGCACTTTGACCCTTCGGTTTTTCCCCGCGTTTTCCCCGCGCGCCATTGAGCTGGACCGGTCGCGAACGGTTCGTATCGGACTCGGCTAACGCCTGCGCGCGAACCACATCCATCGCGTCTGCCACCGCACGAAGATCTCCCGGGTATAAGTGGGCGTACGTCCGCAAGAAGATCGCGGGATCGTGTCCTAATGCTGCAGCGGCTGCTGACACCGGCACACCGCGTTGCGCCATAAGGCTCGCTGCGGTGTGGCGCAGGACGTAAGGGGTCGCCCACGACGGCAATGCGAGTCGCTCTGCAGCCGGCTGCCACACCTTGTGGCGCCAGTTTGAGATCCGTACCGGAGTGTTCGAGGGCGTGGTGAATAGCAGTGCCTCCGGATCACCGTCGACGTGAGCGGACAGGTGCTCTCGTAGTTCGTGCAGCACGGAACCAGGGACTTGGACGACCCGGGCCTGGTGCGTCTTGGTGTCCCGTTCGAAGATCCGGCCTCGGTGCTCGCTCAGAGCTCGTTCGATCGTCAGGCGACCCAAGTCGTCCAGGTGTTTCCGACGCAACGCAGCCGCCTCTCCTGGACGTAAGCCGCAATAGGCAAGGACGAGGACAAAGGGACGCCACCAGGAATCGACAGTGGTGGCCAGAGACTCGACCTGCTCGGCGCTCAGGGCATTGCGAGTACGACTCGAAGCCATCGGGACGCGGATCCCAACGAGCGGATTGGCGGCGATGATGCGGGCCTCGAGGGCCGAAGAGATCACCATGCCGGCAACCGTCCGAGCTGCGTGAACAGTCGAGTTGGAGTAACCGGCCCGTCGCAGCTCGCTCAGCCACTCCTCCATGTCGATCCGTCGCAGGGTTCGGAGTTTGCGCTCGCCGATGAAGGGAAGCACCTGGAGTCGCAGCGCCGACTCGTAACCCGAGATAGTGCTCGGTGCCCGATCGGAGCTTTCGATGGTCCGCCACCATCTCGCTGCCCACTGAGCAAAAGTGACCTTCGCCGACTCAGGATCGAGGTACTGGTCGGTGTCGAGCTGATGTCGGACGTAGCGCTCGAAGCGCTCTGCGTCCGCCTTGCGCTCGAACGTGCGCTCTCGCGGAGTGGGATCGCGGTATCGCACGATCCACACCGCCCTACGCTTGTTGACCCGTCGGTGGATGCTCACGGCGGCCTCGTTCGCTCAAAGTGCGGATGAAAAGGCGAACGCCGACGAAGGTCTCCGAACAGCACGCTGGAAAGAGAACTTTAGGCCACCTGGGCTGCGCACGAGACTACCGCCAGGAACCGCCAGCGAGTGGTCCTCGCCGGGTGGGCGCCACTCGCTGCTCGTCTAGCCACACATCAAGTTCACCCGGGTCGAACCGCACGAATTTGCCAACCTTGAGGAAGGGGATCCGACGTTCTGACACCAGTCGGCGAACGTGCCGAGCCGTCACGCCGAGGTGCTCAGCTACGGCATCGATGTCGAGGAGCGGGCCTCGAGCGCCGACACGACCAAGGGCCGCCGCTGTTCCCTTGAAACGAGTTCGGTCATTGCCTGCGGTTCTCACTGCTCACTCCCTTCCGGCCGAAGTTGGCCCTCTACATATGTAGAGCCGTCGAGAATGGCCAAACCGAACAACAAGCAGGTCAGGCGAGCGGACATCTAGACGTAGGGATCAGGAGTCCCGGCGTTCTCACGTGGGTGCCAAAGATCACTAGCAACAAGCTCAGACGACCGAGACGTTCACTTGGTCAAGGTGCGCACGAGTGGACGACAACGAGACGTAGGGGAACACAAGAAGTAACAGGAGCACATCAAGGAACAGCTGCATCCAGCCAGGTCAGACCCAACTTGTCCGCGTTTCTCTGTACTGCTTCAAGCCGCATCGCGCGGCGGCGGCTTCGCCGCCGCCGCAAGCGGCACAACTTCCTCTCTGTGGTTCCAGCAGTATCCCCACGGCATTCAATCAGGGCTTTCCATCAAGAGACACTTCGGGAGGACACGGGAGCGTCGAAGTCCGAGCTACAGCGTCACTTCCACCTCAGCAAGTCGATCAACGAGTTGTGCGAGAGTGGGAGCGTGTAGTGCATCGGGTCGGACGCAGTCACCTGTCGAAAGAGAAATGTAGTCAGCTGTCCAAGTGAAGAGTCCGGGCCCCTCGTTGCTAGAAATCCGCAGGAGCGTCCCCAATCCGGCAGCAGCCCACTTCTGCTCGACCAACGTCCACTTATCCGCACTCATCTTCATCTCATCGGGGTCGATCCAGCGACTGTAGTTCACTGGCCCTAATAAGGAGACGCCTACGTCGGGAGCCTGCTTACTACTTACTCCCGTCTGTCCGAAGAACATCGGGGTCGCAAAACGTCCATCAACGACATCCAGAACTACGCCTGCGAATGCGCGCCATTCGTTACTTGAGTACCAAATGCTCCGCGCTCTCCGTGGATTGCGATATACAATATTCGATTTTGTAAGCACCCAATCACCAACTCGCAGCAAGGGCACAGAGCGGTCCTTACCAAACAGGCGAAGTTGATCGCTCACCTTGACTAGTCCGGCTTGGTCGCCGATAAACCGAATGCCCTCATCTTTTGTCCCGATCGCGACACCCTCGGGCAATGAGAACCCATCGGACGGGCGATTGTCGTCAGACATCGAGGCTAAAAGACATCGGGAATATCTGGAGTCTCATCCGTCACGCCATCTTCTCCCACGCCATAACCCAGCCAGTCCGGATTATTTTCGCTGTTCCACGCTTCTACTGAATCGGGATCGCGCTCTCCAGACCGAAAATCCGCAACTTGCTGGGCTTTAAGGTCTTCGTACCAATCGATCGCCGCTTCTTCGTTGGTGGGATAAGCGCCATTAATGTTGACATGAGTTCCCGCTCGGGCTGGTGGACCCGGGGTGCCGAACAACCACTCTTCGTTCTGGAAGTCGTAATACTCAGGCACCAAGCCTGCCGCGATTACTCGCTCCATTGTGAAGTAGACGCCGTCTGGGTCAACCACAATTGCCTGCGTCCCAGTTTCGCCGATCGGCGTTTCAAAGAAGATCTTGCCCCGTTCCATATATATGTTGGCTTGGTCAAATCCGATCCATTTATCGATCGCTTTGTCCAAATTTCCTTCAGACCACTGGTCGCTGTACTTGGCGGCCGACTCTATCCCGCGCAGACCGACACCTATCGGTAAGGCACCCAGCGCTGCGGCCGCTCCGACGGACAATTTAGGGCCGCAAAAGCGAGATCTCGAACTCGAGTCGCCCGTTGAAGCAGCCTCGCAAGGCGGTGACTTGGCTACACATGTCGGTGCATTGCCGGTTGGGTCACTTGCATTCACAGGGTCGTCCCCCGCTCCTGCAGTTTCCGACGCGAGTTGCGCTCGACCGAGACAGGTTTGATGTCTGTGAGCTGGGAGGGTGACGTCGGGGGCGACGTCGTTTTTGGGGCGCCACGAGTCGCGCGGCGCGAACGCGTGTTTTGAACAGCGGGCCGATCGTCGCGTCGAGGTGGTCGGCTCGGCCATCACCACCAAGTCTCGCACCGGCGGCCCGCAACACCCGGACAACGGAGGGCGACAGGCGGCTGATCGACAGGCGGCTGATCGACAGGCGGCTGAGAGGAAACGCCGCAGCGACGGCCCCTCAGGGCCGCTTGGCGTGTTCGATGAGCTCGGGCGGGAAGGTCAGCGCCCGGACGTGGTCGCCTCCCAGCAGCCGGGCCGGTGCGAGACGAGAGCCTCGGCTGCCACCTGCTGGGCCTCGTGGCCACAGACGAGGGCGCCGTTCACGTCGCGGTCGAGGCCAAGGGTGACCGCCGCCAGACCGAGGGCGTAGGAGAGGGCTTCGGGGAGGTTCCCGACGGCGCCGAGGCCGCGCTGGTGGTCATAACCGGCTTCGCAGGCCTGCCACACGTTGGCGAGGGCGTCGGCGAGATCGCGCACGGCGCGGGCGTAGGTATCGGTGATCTCATGCATTGCTGGTCCTCCTTCGTCTCGGTGGTGAGCGACGCTGCGGCGTCGATCACCTGAGTGGCCCCCTCGCCACCGCCGGCGGGCGGTCAAGGGCGGCGAAGCCGTCACGTGTGATCCGCAGCGCCAGCGGAGGACCCTTGAGGGCCCGCTGGCGGCGGCGCACCGCGCGCTTCGTCGACGGCGCTGCCCTCGGTGTCGTGTCGGCCGCTGCGGTCGTGAAGGCTGACCAGGCGCGCCCCGGGATGGGTGGCGGCGTGGATGGCGGCCAGGCGCTCGGGAGCGACCCGGGTGTAGATGTTCGTCGAGGAGAGGTCGCGGTGGCCGAGGAGCTCTTGGATGTAACGGATGTCCGCCCCGCCCTCGAGCATGAGCGTGGCCGCCGAGTGGCGGAAGAGGTGGCAGCTGCCCGACTTCCCGACCTCGGAGGCCTCGATGTAGCGGTGCACCTGGCCGCTCAGCCAGGTCGCTCCGAGGCGCTCGCCGTTGGTGGCCAAGAACACGGCGCCGGGATCCTCGCCATAGAGCAGCGCAGGCCGGGCCTCGCTCAGGTAACGGGTCAGCCAGGCGGCCGCCCGCTCGCCCATGGGCACGACGCGGTCCCAGCGGTTCTTCGTGTCGCGCAACGTCAGCCAACGCCGGGCCAGGTCGACGTCGGGCAGGTCGAGGCCGACGACTTCGCCGCGCCGCATGGCCGTGGCGTAGAGGATCTCCATGACACAGCGGTCGCGCAGTCCGATGGGGGTGGCGGTGTCGGGCAGGGCCAGGACCGCCTCGGCCTCGTCGTGGGTGAGGGTGGCCGCGGGCAGCTTGTGGCTTTGTCTGGGCATCACGAGCTCGGAGGCCGGGTTCGAGCCGATGCGCCGCTGCCTGGTGCACCACGAGAAGAAGACCCGCACCGCGGCCAGGCGCTTGGTCTGGGTGCTCCAGGCCAACGGGGTGCCGTCGGACTTGCGGCGCAGCGACACGTGGCGCTGGTAGGCCTCGAGGACCGCGAGCGTGACCTGTTCGGGGCGCGTCACGCCGCGCAGCTCGGCCCAGCCGACGAATTTCGAGAGGGCGAAGGAGTGCTGGACCAAGGTGGCGTGGGAGAAGTTGTGCGTGCGCATCCACTCGATCCACTCGCTGGACGCGACGGAGAAACCCGCCGGATCGAGCGGGTCGGTGCCCATGGCGAAGACCTGACGGCCGCCGCGTTTGGGCTGGGAGCGCCGCCGGCTCATGCGCGTGCGACGACGACCGGGTCGCTCTCTCCCGTCACGCGCAGGCGGCGCAGGACCGGCCGATTGGGGCTCTCGGCGTCGTTGTCGCCCTCGACCTGGGCCGATGCGCCGTCGGCGTTCGGATCTGCCGACCGGCTGATTCCGGCCGATAGGTCGCCGCTGAGAGGAAGGGTGCCCTTGACCTCGGGATTCGGGTCGTTGTGCCTATGACGCTCAAACCGGCCGATGACCGGCCGATCGCCGTTTTGACCCGGCCGATCGCTCTGTGGACCCGGCCGATCGCCTCCGAGACCCGGCCGATCCGGGTCGTAGGCGGACGTGTTGGCGGTCACAAGTTCGTAGGAGGTCGACGGCCCGGCCCGCTCGACGGCCACGTACTCGAGGTCGACCAGGCGGCCGAGATGGACCTTGAGCTGGCTGTCGCCGAGCCCCGTGGCCTCGCGCAGCTGCCGTCGGGTGAAGCGGTCGCCGTGGGTGGTGGCGAAGTCGACGATGGCGCGGTAGACGTTGCGCGTGGCGGGCGACAGCTCGTCGGTGGTGGCCGACAGCACGTCGGCACAGAGCCGCTCGGCCAGCGCCACGTCGGCCTCGGTCGCCTCGATGTAGGTCACCGTCTTGCCCTCGACGTCCACCTGCTTGCGTTCGCGTTGTTGTTGGTGGGCCAGGGCGACGGCGCGGATGAGGCCGAGGTACTTGGCGTTGTCACGCCGATGGCGCGTCGAGCGGTCCGAGAACGCCAGAGCCGGGGCGTGCGGGTTGACCACGGCGACCGGGCTCAGGAGGCGCTGGGCGTTGGCGTGGCGCGCGATCACCTCGGCGCGCCTCGAACGCGCCACCAGTCCTTCGAGGGTCTCGGCGTCGCGCTGGGCGGCGTGGACGGCCCGGGTCTGGTGCCGCCCCTCGTCGACGGCGAGGACCAGCAAGCGGTTGGCCAGCTCCTCGTCGAGCTCGGCCGCCGTCGTGGTCATGAGCAGCGCCACGGGGCCGGCCACCTCGTAGGTGTGGGTGACCAGGCGACCGCTGAGCGGGTCCTTGCCCGCCGCCGCGATCGACAGGCGGCCTTCTGAGACCAAGAGTTTGAGCGCGTAGGAGGCCCGGGCCGCCCCTTCGTCCTCGGCGATGGAAAGCACCTTGTGCGCCAGGTCCCTCTCGCCCAGGTAGTAGAGGGCCTGGCCGGTCATGGCCGAATAGGCCACCGTCGCCTCGGCCGGCATGAGGGCGAGCGCCGCCTCGGCCAAGGTGGACTTGCCCGCCGCCGACGACGACTGGATCATCGCGCCGAGCGGGCGGTCCGACAGCCGGCTGGTCAGCGTCAGCCAGGCCGTCAGCGCCGCGGTCTGCTCGCCCACCACCCCGAGGGTGGCGAAGGCCGACGTCACCCGCTCGACCAGATCGGGCGCGTGCAGCAGCGCCAGGGCGTCGTCGCGCTCCGCGCTCGTCATGGGCGGCACTGCGTCACGCTCTGGCACCACCGCCGTGGCCGCCTGGGCCTCTTCGACCGCGAGCAGCACCCGGCCCAGCTCGGCGCCGAGCACGTCGCTGCCGGTGCGCAGCTCGGCCGCGGCCGCCTCCACGTAGGCGGCTCTGGCCTTGGCCGCGTACAGGTCGAGCGTGTCGACGTGGAACCGCTCGCCGAGGGCCACCATCACGTTGACGCGGAGCGCGCCCGGGGAAGGGGCCTTGGGGATGTGGCGCACGCGCCAACGCCGCGGCCCGATCTCGAGCACCAGCTCGTCGTGGGACGCCGCGCTCGCCGGGAGGGGAACGACAGGAACGACAGCAGCTGAAGAAGAAAGTGGTTCACCGCCTTCGTCACCTTGGACCGCCGGCTCGGGGTCGGCACCGTCACCCTCAGCGATGCACGCGTCACCCTGGGCGACGACGACGTCACCCTCACCGCTTTGGACGTCACCTTGGCCGGCCGATTCACTGCGGCCGGCGTCACCTTCGAACTGCTGGCCGTCACCTCCGGCCGGACGAGCGGCGCTCGTCGTGCCCGCTCCCATCCACTCGGCCGCCCGCACGACCCGAGCGAGGGCCTCGGCCGGGTCGCTCGCGCTGACGGCCACGTCGTTGGCGTCGGCGCCGTATGGGAAGACGACGCGGGAGCACTCGAGGCCGCGTCCCATCAGCTCGGCGGCCAGCGACCGGGCCGCCTCGTCGCCGGCGGTGTCGTGGTCGTAGGCGATGAGGACGCGGGCGACACCGTGACGCTCGAAGGCCGCCAGGTGGTCGGCGCCGAAGCCGGCGGTGCCGTAGGAGGCGGTGACGTTGGCGAAGCCGAAGCGATAGAAGGTGAGCGCGTCGAGGAGCGACTCGCACAGGATCACCTCGCGGCCCAGGCCCTCCTCGTTCCACACCCCACGGTGGGGGCCGGGCAGGTAGAGGTGCAACGGGGTGCCCTGGCGCAGGCCTCGGCCGACCTTGCGCCCGTAGAGCTCGGTGACGGCGCCCGCCGGGGTGATCACCGGCACGACGAGCGAGCCGGAGAGGTGCTCGTGACCACTGGCGCGCAGCACGCCGAGCTCCATCAGCCGACCGCGCACGGCGTCACCCTCCCTGGTCGACTTGTGCGGTAGCCGATAGCCGAGGGTCCGGTTGGCATAACCCAGCCGGAAGCGTTCGATCACCTCGGCGTCGTCGAGCTTGCGACGGGCCAGATAGGCCATGGCCTCGGGGGAATCGGCCAGGGTGGCGCCGTAGTAGTCGACGACGCTGCAGAGCAGGGCTTGGTCCTCGCCCGAGGCGTCAAGGGCACCGGGCAACTTGCGGGCCGTCGAGCGTGTGGCAACCGGTCCGCTTCGGCCCGGCGTGATCAGCGGCACCGAGCCCGAGCGCAGCACCTCGACGGCGTGGCGGAAGGAGATCCCCTGGGTGCGCATCACCCAGTCGATGGCGGTCCCGCCGACCTGGCAGGCCCCCATGCAGTGCCAGAGGCCCTTCGACGGCGTGACGACGAGCGAAGGGGTGCCGTCGTCGTGGAACGGGCAGCACCCCACCAGATCCTTGCCGGCCTTCTTGAGCGCCACGCCCGAGCGGATCACCAGCTCGGCCAGGTCGACCTCCTTCTTCAGCCGCTCGAGGACCTCGTCGGGGATGCGGGCCATCGGCCACCTCCTGAGAAAAATTCCGACCGTGCCATATGGCACACTAGATGTGTAAGAGATAGCACATTCAGGGACTGAAGAGGGGCATCACCGGCACACGAAGGGAGCGCCATGGGCGCAGAATGGCTGCGAACCGAAGAGCACGACGACGGAGAGGTGGCCATGGCGCTCGGGGAGCGGATCAGGGAGGTGCGCAAAGAGCGCGGCTGGTCCCAAGCCGAGCTGGGCGAGAAGGTGGGAACCGATTCCCAGCACATCAGCCGCTATGAGAACGGCCGGATCACGCCCTCGGTCGACGCGTTGGTGCGCCTGGCGGCCGCTCTCGACGTGAGCACCGACTACCTGCTCCTCGACGGCGTCCCCCGCAAGGTCCTCGACGGCCACAACCTCGGACGGCTCGGTGGGCGGTTGGCCGATCTGGCCGAACTCTCCGACGCCGATCAGGAGCTCGTCAGTCAAGTAATCGACGGGCTTCTCGCCAAGAGCCGCCTCAAGTCCCTCGCCGGCGGCATCGCCTGACAGCGGGCTCCGGCGGGTGCGTGCCCTGTATTACAGCACCCACAAAATACATCGAAGCTCTTTGACCAGGACTCCTTCGTCGGACCTCTGCGTCGTGATGGAGGGCATCCGATCCGGATCAGGTCTCCCCTGTTGCAGCAACCGCGACAATTCCCGACCCCGCCTCGAATGCCAGACGTGTGGCGCGAAGTGATGGGGCATCTGATGGGGCCGAGGGCCGGGAGCTCGCGGTGGCGAGAGCGCGGGGGCGCCAATGGTGCACGGGTGTGGATGTTGTGTACAGGTCCGGCGGAAAGAAGAAGGTGACGTCAGTCGGCGTTCATGGCGGGCTCGATGCCCGCCTGGGCGCCGCTCTTGATCTGGTAGAGGAAGTCCTCACAGATCGCCCGTCGCGATACCGGCCACGACGTCAAATGCGGCGACGTCGACGAGCTTCGTCATCACCTGCCGGCCGAGGCGGCGGCGGAGCCGCCGCCGATGGCATGGCGGCTTGATTCAAGTACAGAGAAACCCCGACAACTTGACCTCCCGGCGCCCGATCGCCAGTGCTCACGACGTCTTCGATCGGTCCGTTCTCGTTCCGTGCGGTCCGCTGGTGGTCAGCGTCATCCGTTGGTGCTCGCTGGGTCCCGGTCTGTCCCGCTGCGTCTCCTGGGGCGGATGATGGTCGATGGCCGGAATTACGACGTGGTGATGCGGAGCGATGCGAGGCCTTGGTCAGACGGCAAGCCGCCGAAGGCGGTGCGCCAGTATCCCAGCTGCTGCTGGTCCGATGACGATTGTCATCGGAGTCCACCCTTCACCAATCGACCATCTAGAACGATGACCTTGATGATCGGGCAAAACCAGAACCTCCTCGACACGACCGTGCTACGTGAACGAGTTCATTACGCCCATTTTGCAGCCAGAAGGATGCCGGCAGCCAAAGCCAATACACCGGTAACCGCCATCGCAGCCGTCATGACGTTGCGGAATCGCTGATCATTCTCCATGAGGTTCCTGTTCGCAAAGCCGAACGCCGGGATGTGGGTCCAGACCCAATAGATCGCCGACACCGCCCGATCGCTGCGATAGAAGGCGCGAACCAGGGCCAGGAACAGTACTCCGACAGCCAAAAGCGCCGCGACGAGCACCCATCGTCCCACTACTTATGCCTCCTGGGCTGAACTGAAAGCAGCTGCATTTCCATGCTGGACCTACTAGAACACCCAGCCGAAGCTGATCCATGGGCTAATCCCGGGCGTCGTGAAGCCAGCCTGGGCGGACGTCAAACCAGCGCCGCCGATATTGCGAGAGGCGCCTACTCCAAATATGTCTCCACCAAAGACCCCCGCCGACCAATTGCTCAGATAGGAGTTGACGTTGCTTGGCCCGCATAGAGGCTGCTTGCCAAGTACGACGCCTTCACCGGCAGACACGCCTCGCAGACCTGCACCGACGCTGACGGCGACCGATCCGGAGCCGGTCACGGCGAAGCAGACTTGGAGCAAGAAGGAGCCGCAGAGGTAGTTGTACGAGTTGGGCGCACCGGCAAATGGGTGGCTGGTGTTCCACTGAGCGTTCAGACAGGTGAACCCGTCGGACGCGACGTCGGGGCACGGCGTGCCCGGATCGGTGATCGTGCACGGACCGAAGGTCGATCCGTGCTGGCACTCGGGTTGAGACGCCTTTGGGAAGTGGTAGTTGCTACCACCAGTACCGGCCATCCCAGTCGGATCACTCTCGTTGACCGGGTCGTCGCCGGCGAACTCATAGGGCTGATTCGTCGTTGCAGTGGCAGGATCAACGGTCGCAAAGCTCCCCGTCCCTGGCTCGTACCACCTCGCGCGCATGTTGACGAGGTTGGTGGTGCTGTCGGTGTACTGGCCGTCGAACCCGAAAGCCGAGACGGGACTATCCGCATCGGCACCAAAGAGGTCGTAGAACGTCCCGTTGACCATGTCGCCGTCGGTGTTCGTCGTCGCGAGCAGCGAAATCCCACTGTCAGGCGCAAAGTTCAGAAACATCGGATTGTCGCTCGGCGGCGAATCCGTGACGTTCATCTCCTCGACAGGCGTCGTGCTAGGCCCGTAGAGGTAGTAGTTGGTCGAGTCGCTCATCACCAGCGGCAGCGAGGACAACACGTCGCTCCAGACGAACTGCTCAGTCGGGCCCGATCCGCTTTGGCTCGCAGCCTCGAGGCCGTCTCCGTTGACCGAGTAGGTGGTGGAATTGGCAGAGGTCAGATCGCCCAGCTGGTCGTAGCCGTAGGTCTCGTCGTTGCCCGAATCGCCCACCTGGTCGCCGAGGGTGTCGTAGCTGAACGTCGACGAGGTCGAGCCGCTCTGGGAGGTCACTTCGTCGGCCGCGTCCGAGCTGTAGCTATAGCTGGAGCCGATCAGCGCCTCGTCGGCACTCTGCAGATTGCCCGCAGGGTCATAGGTCTCGTTGTCGGGCGAACTGCTTTGCGCGGAGGAACCCTCGTAGACGACGCGGGAGGCAGGGTCGTAGCTGTAGTAGTTCGGGGCGTCGAGGAGTGAGCCGCAGCTGTCATCGGCGGCGATGACCGAGCTCGTGATCTGGCCGTCCCCGTTGCGTGCGCCGCCCCCAGCGCCGGTGAAGACCCCGAGTGAGTAGCTCGTCGGCGTGCACGAGTCCTCTGGCGTCGCGCTCGAGTCTGCATGGTCCAAACTGGTTCCCGAGTCCGACCCGCTCGAGCCGCCCGTCGAGGAGAAGGGGTCCGCGGTTCCTGACGATGGGTTCTTCAACTTGAATCGCTGACCGAGCGTGCGCATCCCCGGATCTGAGGTCCCTGCCGTGGATCCGCCGGCCGGCCCGGCGTGGCGCGCCGCTGGAGAGGATCCACCGGATTCGAGTCCGAGGAAGTTCACCACGCTCGACAGGTTCTGATCCGCCGCATCGAAGGTGAAGGTCGTGTTCGACGTTCCCTCCGGAACATCGCTCGACGTCTCGTTGTACTGAGCTGTCTCGTTCCCGTCAGCGTCGTAGGCAAAGCCGACCGCGTTGCCGGACCAGTCGCTGACCGAGGTCATGTCGCCTCGGTTGTCATAAGCGTAGGTGGCGGTCGGATCGCTGACAGAACCGTAGGAAGGGTAGGTGATCGAGCCGACCTGTCCCGCCGCGTCGTACCCGTAGGTCATGGTCTCGTTGGCGAGGTCGGTGTCGACTCCGGCCACGAGCGCCTGGGACGTGGTGTCGCCCGCATCGTCATAGGCGTAGGTCGTCGTCCCGGTCGCGTCGGTCATTGTCTGCCGTGAGCCGTCTTGAAAGAAGGTAAAGGACACGTTGGCCGGTGTGGCATAGCCCGACGCGGTGTCCAAGTAGTCGGTGTTCGTCACGTCGTCGTTGGCGTCGTAGTGCTCGGTCGTGCGTCCGGCCGGTGTCGTCGTCTGGTACGCCGACCCACCCGCTCGATAGGTGTACATGGTCACCTCGCCGTCTGGGTCCGCCGTCGTGTCGGGCCGCGTCGTCGAGCGCACCATGCTGGCCCCCCCGCCCCAGTCGGGCTCCCCCGCGGCACACGAGTCGATCTGCCAGTAGTAGCAATTGGTCGTCTCGTTCCCGTCGGGATCAGTTACAGAGGTCTGGTCGCCAAACGCGTCGTAGCCGTAGGTGGTCGTGTTGGCGTCGGCATCTGAGCTCGAGGTCTCGTTGCCCGAAGCGTTATAGATCGTGAGCGCGTAGCCGGGGTCTGACCCTGTGCTCGGCGCCGAAGTGGGTGGCGTCGACGGGCAGGCGTAGGGGTAGGTGGCGTCAGAATGCGCACCGAGGTAAGCGTTGGTGTTCGAGCCGTCCATGGTGCAATAGGTGCGGCCGGCTGGGTCGAACACGTCGACGGTCGTATCGAGGTCGGGATTGGTCGACTGGACCTCGTTGCCGTCCGCATCAGTGAAACTCAACGTGACGTTGTCAGCCTGGGTCGAACTTGGGGTCGTCGAGTACTCGGACTCCGGGTTCGGTGGTGTCGAGATCCAGCCGGCCTGCCACGGCGGGCACTGGTAGGCGGACGTGCCCTCGGCGTAGGCGTTTGCCGACACGCTGCAGTACACGTTCCCGTCGGGATCGTAGGACGTGAGGGTCTCAGAACCTTCGGTCGAGGTGGACGTCTGGTTGTTGTCCGCGTCATAGCTGTACGTGGTGCTCGAGGCCGGATCGTTCGTCGTGTTGGCCGGTGTCGTTGTCGTAGAGACGACGTTGCCGGCCAGGTCGTAGCTCGAGGCAGTGGTGTCGCCGATGGGATCGGTGACCGACGTCGTGCGACCCTCGGCATCGTAGGTGGTGGTCGTATAACCAGTCGCCGTTCCTGTGGGGGCACTCGTCGGCGGGGCGGACGGACACATGACGCCGTTGGCGTAGTCGTAGGGGTCGAGGCTGCAATAAACCTGGCCGGCACCGTTGTAGGCCGTCACGGTGACCCCGCCCAGTGGGTTGATCTGGTCGAGGGGATGACCGTCGCCGTCGAAGATGGTGATCTGCGCACCGGGCCACGGGTCGCTCCCCGGGCTCGGCGCCGCGCTGGGGGCCGTGGTCGGACAAGCCGTGTGACCCTGCGCATAGGCGAGAGGTGCGATGGTGCAAAAGATCCGTCCGGCCGAGTCATACGCGGTAATGGTGGTGGCTGAATAGGAGCGGAAGCTTTCGGTTTGGCTCACTGGTCGTCCCGCCGAATCGAGTGTCGTTGTAGTGACGTCACCTTGCGGGTCGCTGACCTGGGTCGGCGTCGTCGGGAACGACGGATCGGTGTAGGCGTCGGTCGTGGTCGCCCCGGTCGGTGTCGTGACCGAGGTGACGTTGCCGGCCGAGTCATACAGCGTCGTGGTGTAGCCCGTCGTGCTCCCCGTCGGCGGGCTCGAAGGCGCGTCAGAGGGGCACGAGACACCGCCCAGGGTGAACTGATCGGCGTCGACCTGGCACCACGGCTGCTCGGACGCGGTGTAGCGAGTCTCGGAGGTGTTCCCGAGCGGGTCAGTCACATAGGTCGGGTTCCCCGCGGCGTCGTAATAGGTGAGGGTCGCCCCCAGGTCGAGCGTGCTCTTGGAGCCAGGACTCGGCGCGCTGGTCGGCTCGGTGCTCGGACAGGTCACCCCGTTGGCCACCTCGGCCGGGTCCACCTCGCACCAGACTTGGTTCGAGGGGGTGTATGCGTAGAGGGTCGTGTTTCCGAGCCCGTCGGTCATCGACGTCGGGTCAATCGCGTTGAGGTATTCACTCGGGCTCGAGGGGTCCGGCAACGAGATCGACGACGCATTCGAGTCGGGGTCGGAGTTCGAGGTGACTTGGCCCGTGATCATGGATCGCGTGAGCGACGTGGTCGATGCGCTCGGGGAACCGGGATCAAGTGTGGTCGAGACCAGCTCCCCGTAGGCATAGGTGTAGGTGGTCACCTGGTCCGCCAGTCCGGCGCCCGGTGACTGGGTCACCGTGGTCGAGTCGTCGGTGCCGTCGCCGGGCGGGCTGCCCGCCGACTCGTCGTAGGTGAGGGTAAGCACCTCGCCACTCGGGTCTGTCTGCTGAGTGATTTGTCCGGTTGGGCTCGACCCTGTCGCGTTGTAGACGTTGGTCAGCACCCCGCCACCGGGGTCGGTCTCGCTCACGAGGTCGTTTTGGAATTCGCTCGACGAGTTCGAGGCGTCATAGGCGTACGTCGTCGTGAGACCCCCGGGGTCGCTAACCGAGTAGAGCTCGCCGGCGAGACCGCCGCTCGAGGGTGGGCTGCAGCTGGACTCGCCGTAGTAACAGAAAGTGACGCTCGGAGCCGAGCCCCCGGACGCGGCGTAGCCGACGACCTGAGTCAGCTCGCCAGAGGTGAACACCTCGGTGAGGGTGGGGTGCGGGGTCGACGCGTCGGAGGTCCACACCGTGCAGTTGGTGGCCGAGCTCGGACACGCCGAGGACCCCGAACCGCTCCCAGAAGACTCGCTCGCCGCGCTGATGTGCTGTCCTGCCGCATTGGCGATCTCGCTCAAGGTTCCCGACGAAGAGAAGGTATAGGTGAGGGGGGATCCGACGCTGTCGGTGAAGGTCCAGGTCCCGTCTGAGTTGTGCTCGAGCGTGGCGATATCGCGCGGTGTGACGGGACAGAAATTCTGGCTGGCCGAGCACCACGGTTGACCGCCGCTCGAGGGCGCAAACTGTGACTGGGCGCCGTTGGATTCGGTGACCGTCGCGATCCCTGTATCCGAATCGACCGCGACCGACATATTCAGGTTGTCCGCCCATCCCGGACCCAGCGGGCTGGTCACACCAGCCTGTGCGGCAGACGCGTCATAGCCTCGGGCAAAGCTCAACGGCAGCCCCGGCCCCGGGAGGCTCAGGTCGGTCGTGTTCGTGTAGAAGTCCCCGTCCATCGGGTTGATCGGTTCGCCGACTCCCTTCTTCCCATCACCCCCAATGCATGTGCACTCGGTGGGATTGCCGCCATAGGAGTCCTCGAGAGCGGTGACGTAGCCGCCTTCGGGCCCGGCAGGACCAGTCGCTCCGACATCGGGCTCTCCTTTGACCGAGAGCGCGTAGAGGTAGGCCGTCGAAGCATTGATCTCTTGAAGCACCGACCCCGTGGCGATGTCAATCTCCCAGATGTTGCCAGAAAAATCGTCTGCTGCCCAAAAGTCAGTCCCGTCAGGATCAAGCGCGACTCCGAAAATCTGCCCCCCACAGTCAGGGATGTCGCTGCACATATACGTTCGGATGACAGAACCGGACGAATCAAGGAGCACAATGCGGTCAGAGTCGGCGACGAGCACGTCGCCGTCAGGCAAGATCCGGAGTTCGAACGCATTGGAGCCCGCCAGCGGATCAGAATTGAAGTCCGGTTCTTGCGTAGAGCTGCACTTGTTGTACCTAAAGATCTCGTTGCCTTCGGTGGTGTAGTAGAAGGTGCATTGATCGGAGGACAATGCGATCCAGTCGTCGCCAGTCCGCTGGGTGTCGACTGGACCGATGTCAGAAAGCCGAGCACCGCTGGAGCTGAACTCAGCGATATAGGGAGTGGCCTGCTGTCCAACGTAGAGATTGCCACTACTGTCGAAGTCAAGTGACAAGGGATTGGAAAGGCCCGACGCAAAGGTCGGAAGGAGTGTTCCGGAGCTGTCGAATTCGCTGATCTCGCCATTCGTGTCGTCGGTCACGTAGAAGTTCCCGTGCGAGTCGAATGCGCTGCCTACTGTGAATGGCTCGTCGCTTCCGTCATCGAGCGTCGCCTCGAGATCTCCGGACTCTGGGTCATAGACGTTCACGTCGGAGGACCCCACCGAGGCAAACACATCGCCGTTGGAGTAGGAGATGTCAGGACCAAGTAGGGGATGCGCAGATCGACGCAGTGCGCCAGATGTCGCAGATCCAGATGTACTCGTCGGTGGGGCGAGAGACGGAATTAGTCCCGAGTCTGCTGGGGGACCATCGGCATGTTCGTCCGCCAATGACGCTGCTTCAGCCGTCGAAGCTGTCGTAAGGGTCTTCGCCCTGGAGAGCGAAGACAAGTCGGTATGAATGGGGTGCGCGGAGGCGCTCGCATCGACGGCGCCTCCTTGGGGAGCTTGTACCAGCACCGCGCTTAACGCGAGTACGGCCGGAAGAAGCCCATTCAAAAGTCTCAAAGCAGCTCTGCTTCGAGAGCGACTCGCCAAGTGAGATCGGGACTCCGAAGCCATTGTCTGCCCCCTCCTGCTTGTCTTCCCAGACCCGCATACAAGACTGGCCTGACCGTTGGGGCCTCTCGTGGACATCCCGAATGGTCAGTTCGTTCGAATGCACCTGTGAGTGTAAGGAACCAAGTTGCCGTCGACAACCCAAAGAGGATTCGATCGCGCGCAGTGTCGCTTACCAATGGGTGACAAGAGTGACAACAGGAGACAGATCTGCAGCCGGAGAGACGACTCCGCGCTTTGAACGAGGTGATCCAAAACAGGATCACGCGCTGTCCCCGTCTGAAGGCCGTCCCGCATCGCGCTTAGCAAAATTGGGTTGTTGATATTTGCCGACCTTCTTAGACTTCACCGAAGGAGGTTCTAAGACCGATTTTTCGGATGCAGTTCGCTTAGCGCTGACCAAGACTCGATTTCCTCCAACCTAAGGCGCGAGTTCGAGACAGGGTGCAGCGTTGCCAGCTCCTTTGAGTTCGTCACTCTCCTGGGACCCAGGCGATTGTGAAGGACGCGACCACTGAACAGATCGCCTCCTTCCCACCGTCGGTCTGGAGATCGCTCTGCTCGCCGGATCCACTTCCGCTTAAAGCGCCCCCTCGGCCCGTGTTTCTCCTCAGAGACGCCGCGTTCTAAGAACCGAATTTCGCCGACCGCGAGCTTTCCAACCGCGTGGCCTCAGCTCCGCCTGTGTCTGTGGTTCACTCCCAGTCAGAAGTCCGGTAGCCCCTCCGCCGACCACCTCGTTCTCGCTCGGCTGCCAACCCTTTCCAATAGGGAAGCCTCTCCAGCAAAAACCGCCTTCGCTCGTCAGTGATGAGGGAGTTAGATCGGATTGCATCGTCCAAACCATCAAGAGCAGCCATCTCATCTGCGTTACCTGGGCCGAGTCTGAAAGTGGGAGGGATGGCAATCGCCACTGGCCGATTGTTCCGGATCTTCACGCAGACAGAGTTGTTGGATCCAGCAAGCGGACTAAGTCGATCGAATGTCATCGCAGCAACTCCTCTCTCGCGAATGCCTCGACGCAATAGATTTCTGTCGGGATAGCCTTCAAACTCCGTACGGCGACCGTAGATGAGAACGAATCGGGGCTCGAGGTTGTATTCGGTCGCCCAGCGACTTGGAAAGTCGTACAAGTCGGCGAACATTTGTCGGCTGGCCGGATCATCAAGCCTTCGATTCCAAGCCGCCAACTGCCCTTCGGCGTGAGTGAGGTCAGCGGTTCGATCGCCACCCTTGGTAAGCCAACGTTTTCCAGGAGCCTCGATCTCAACCAGCACCGGGATGATGTCTTCGCTCGTCTTTGAGAGCCACATAAAATCGGGTACCCGCCGCGTGATGCCTGGCAGGGGAGGTTGGCTAATCAGAAGATTCCGCCAGCCGCCGTGGTGTCCCCCCAAGCTCTGATCGCTCCCATCTCCACCGGGCACAAGGCACGGATGCCGCTCCAGAAAAGTCTGAAAGATCGATTCATCGTTTGGGTCCCCCTCCTCCAGCAACACCCCCCACGCTTTCGCTAGCCAGGGTTCGTACTCATCCCAGGTCCATGCTGGCGGGGCATCCTTAGCCAGCTCATACCACGGCCCCTCAGCCGCAGAAGCATCCGTCAACCGAGACATCCCCCAGAAGGTACCTTGGGCAGCACTCGAGACGGCCACAGGGGGCCAGCCAAGGAGCTGTCAAGACCAATCCTTTGAGGTAAGGCGAGGTGCTCTTGGGCGCGCGGGCGAATACCGCTCTACAGGATCGTGCGGGACTCGAGCCCTCTGACGTCCGAAACTTGATACTGCGGCCCAACGAAACAGGCTCCGAGGAAGCGAAAAGCAATGGACCCCCCATAGGGGCTCCCACGCCGGCCCTCACGGCCGGCCGGATCCATTGTGGTCTCGGGTGCCTTTCAACTCGTCAAGGCCCCGCTGCGGGACGCCGCTGGCGCTCCGTTCCTCGCTCGCCCTCGGCGTGCCTTGACGAGTCTGGCGAACAATTTCTTCCCCGCGTTTTCCCCGCGCCGCAACGAAAAACGGGGTGTAACAGCGGTCAGCAATGGGATACGAAAAAGCTGTTCCGACAAGGACAAACGATCGATTTCGCTGCCTATCGGGTCTGCCCGAAATTTGCAGCTAAGCGCCTGGCAGTCAAGAGGTTCGTGGGTTCAAGTCCCATCGCCTCCACAAAATTTCCTGTTCAGCTGGACG
>DATJTU010000033.1:0-20247 GCA_035503015.1 Acidimicrobiales bacterium
GGTGTTCCTGCCCTCGGGCGCGCCGCCGATCCTGCGCGACATCGTCGCCGACGAGCTGAACGTCGACGAGATCGACACGGGCGACGAGCTCGGCGAGGTGATCCAGTTCGAACTGGTCCCGAACTTCAAGACCCTCGGCCCCCGGTTGGGTCCGCGGGTGCAGAGCCTTCGAGACGCCCTCGCAGCGCTCGACGGCGCCGCCGCCGCCGACGCGCTGGAGGCCGGCGAGTCCATCGTGGTGCCGCTGGACGGCGAGTCGATCTCGTTGAGCCCGGACGACGTGTCGCTGCGGGTGCGCCCCCAGGAGGGATTCGCGGTGTCGCGCGAGGGGGGCGAGGTGGTGGCGCTCGATCTCGCCCTCGACGAGGAGCTGCGGCTGCGCGGGCTGGCGCGCGACGTGGTGCGCCTGATCCAGGACCTGCGCAAGACCAGCGGGCTCGAGGTGTCGGACCGCATCCGCTTGCACGTGGTGGGCCTGGACGTGCTGGCGCCCTACTTCGACTTCATCGCCCGGGAGGTGCTCGCCGTCGAGATCGTCATCGGGCCGGGCGAAGGGGAGGGGACACCGCTCGACCTCGAGGACGACGGGCTCGTCTCGGGGCCGGCGTTGGCCTGGCTCTCGCGCGTCGACCCACCCCGGGCTGGCGAGGAGTAGCTCAGGACCTCGGGTCGCCTGGCAGCAGGCGGTCGGTCAGCGCCACCTGCACCCCTCCGGTGGCGGCGGGGTCGAGCACGATGAGGCGGGTATCCGCGTCGGCTCGCACCACGTTCGTGCCGGCATTGCGCAGCGCGGCCTCGACCTCGTCGATGTGGTTGGTCTCGAGGGCGAGCAGGTGCGTCCGTGCCCGCTCGTAGTGGCGTCCCCAGACGCGCTCGCTGTCGCCGGGCACGAGGCTGAAGAGCGCAAGCGTGCAGTCGCCGAGCGAGACACCCGCGGCCGGTTCGCCGGGCGGGGCGTCGGTGTCGTCGAAGGTCACGTCGGTGCCGACGAGGGTGGCGAGGCGGACCGCGAGGCGCGACGGCTCGTCGACCAGCGCGCCGACGTAGGCGTGCCGCGTCGCGGGGGCGATCGCCTTCGGAGGGGCGGGCGGCCGTGGCGCACCGAAGCGCGGATCGACGTCGAGCTCGAAGCAGCTCCACTGGAGGAACACACCTCCGGTGTCCCGCGGGTCGCTGAAGCACATCTCAGGGCGCGGGCGGGCGGCGATGCGCACGCCGTTCGCTTCCAGGTGGGCGATGGTGGCGTCGACGTCGCGCACCTGCACCGCGACGGAGTGCATGCCGCCACCGAAGCGCGAGACGAACTGCGCCGCGCCGCCGTCCACGATCGGCTGGCCGATCTCGATGGCGTTGTCCCCGGCCCACGCCATCCCGCCCCGGCGGCCGATCCCGGGCTCCTCCGACTCGCCGTACTCGAGGACACGCAGGCCGACCAGATCCCCGAGCAACGCCACCGCGCGGTCGTAGTCGGCGACCATGGCGGTCGAGTGGAAGAGCCAGCGGACCTCGTGCCGGCCGGTCACCTGGTCACCTGTCACCTGGTCACCTGGTCACCGTCCGGCTGTGACGGGGAGCTCGACACCGGTGATGGTGCGGGCGCCCGGACCGGCGAGGAACAGCACGGTCTCCGCGACGTCGGCGGGTTCGACGTGCCGCCCGAGCGCGGAGCTGGCTGCGAGCCGCTGCGACGCCTCGTGCGCACTCTCGCCCGTCCGCGCCGCGGTGGACTCGATCATGGCGTCGAGAGAGGGGCCCGTGATGAAGCCGGGTGTCACCACGTTGACGCGCACATTGGAACGTCCGAGCTCCTTCGCCATCGTGAGTGACGCGGTGACCATCGCCTGTTTCGTGGCGATGTAGCGCGCGCGTCCGGACGGCAGCGCGTGGGTGCCGAAGGTGCCGATCTGGATGATGGAGCCGCCTCCTCCCTGGGCCATGACACCCGCCGCGGCGCGGCTCACCTCGAGCGTCCCGATCACGTTCACCTCGAAGGCCTGTCGCCACGAGTCCCAGTCGGTGTCTTCGATGCGGGTGAAGTCACCGCCTGTCGTGGCGACGTTGACGAGGACGTCGATACGGCCGAAGTGCGCTGCGACCTGCTCGACGAGCGAGCGACACGACGTCGCGTCGGCGAGGTCGACCCGTAACGGCAGGACGTCTGAGCCGGAGCCCGTCTCTGCCGACACCTCCGCCGCGAGCCCCGTGAGGCGCTCGACGTCTCGTGCCGCGACCACCACGGACGCACCGGCTCGTCCGAGCGCGATGGCCGAGGCTCTGCCGATGCCCGGGCCGGCACCGGTGACGACGGCGACCATGCCGTCGAGTTGGCTCATCGGCTCATCGGCTCAGTCGCCGAGGTCCGGGGCCCACTGCACGCCGTTGATGTGGCCGCCGCCGTCGACGAAGAGCGTGTTGCCCGTGACGTAACGGGCGTCGTCGCTGGCCAAGAACACGGCGACGGGGGCGATGTCCTCCTCGGGGTCGCCGAGTCGCCCCATCGGGTTCGCGGCATCCGCGGCCGCCTCGAGTTCCGGGTGCGCCGCGAAGACGGCGCGGGTCGCAGCGGTCTTCGCGCCGGGGCAGATGACGTTCACCCGGATCTGCCACGGTGCCCACTCCCGGGCCGCGGTGCGGCTCGCAGAGCGCAACGCCTCCTTGGCCACGTTGTAGGGGACCGTACCCATGTGCGCGTTCACCCCGTTGAGCGAGCACATGTTGATGACGGCGCCGTCGCGCTTGGCCTTCATGATCGGCAGGACGGCTTGCATGCCCCAGAACGGGCCGAGCAGGCCCATGGAGAGGCCCCACTGCATCTGCTCGTCGGTGACGTGCTCGACACGGCCGAGTGCGCCACCGCCCCAGGCGTTGTTCACCAGCACGTCGACGGTGCCCCAGGCCTCCTCGGCCGCAGTCACCATCGCCAGGACGTCGTCCTTCGCGCTCGCGTCCGTGTGGATGAAGCGCACGTCGGCGCCGAGGTCGTCGCGGCAGGTGCGGGCCACCAGCTCTCCGGCCTCGTCGTCGATCTCCGCGACGAGGACCTTGGCGCCCTCGGCGGCGAAGCGACGGACCACCCCGCGCCCGATGCCGTCGCCGCCCCCCGTGACGATGGTGACCTTGTCGCGCAGCCGGTCGGTCATGGCCGACCACGGTAGCCAGCGCGGGCGTGCCGGGCCTCCTGAGCGGCGACCGCTGGCTACATCGGAGTGAAGCTGGCGACGCAGAACGCAGGTCCGATCGCGATCGCGACGAATGCCGCTGTGCCGATTGGCGCCGTCGAGATCGAGAACATGAGCGACATGCCCCCGTTGGCGTCGGTCGAGAAACCTCCGTCATACGCCGTGGTCGTGGGGTACACCTTGGCCACGACCACCTGATAGTTCGGGATGTCGGACGTGATGGTGACTGTCTCGCCCATGTACTCCTTCGGCGTCGCGGACGAGAGCGAGACCGAGCAAGTGGGCGACGCTCCTGGCGGCTGGGTCACCGCCGGAGGCTCGACCGGTGACCCCTCGAACGCGGCGCCGTACGCGAAGACTCCACCGTCGGACGCCACGAAGCGGTATCCCAGCCCATCCGGACTGCCCTCGATTCCTGTGATCGGACGGTTCAACGTGATATTTCCGGTCGACCCCAGGAACGGTGCGTCGTAGGCGAAGACCCCGCCGTCGGCGGCGACGAGCCAATAGCCGCCAGTCGCTGGATCCGCAGCCATGCCGACAACGGGCTTGTTGAGGCGCATCCCGCCGGTCGACCCGAGAAACGGTGCGTTGTAGGCGAAGATCCCCCCGTCCGACGCAACCAGCCAATACCCGCTTCCCCCGCCGGACGGCACGATGTCAACGATGGGCTCGTTCAACCGAATGGCGCCGGTCGAGCCGAGGAACGGCGCGTCGAAGGCGAAGATTCCTCCGTCGGAGGCGACCAGCCAATAGCCGCCGGTCGCTGGGTCGACGGCCATGCCGACGATCGGCTTGTTCAGCGGTTGGCCACTCAGCGAACCCGCGAAAGATGCATCGCCAAAGCTGAAGATTCCACCATCTGCTGCCACGAGGTAGTAGCCCTTCTGGTCAGGTGTCGGTGCGAATCCCACGATCGGCTCGTTGTGATCAGTGTCGGCATCGCCAAGGTACGGCGCGTCGCCACACGCCACGACTTGTCCGTAGTTCGTCGCGAGCCAATAGCCGCCGTCGTCGGCGGTCGCGGCCATCGCGATGACCGTTCCACTGGGGACACTGCCATCGCACCCCGGACCGGCAGACGACAGGTGTGCAGACGAGCTCGTCGGTGCACCACTCGCGTGCTGGGGCACGAGCGTCATCGACAGGAGCACGAGGGACGACACCATCCCGGGGACGAGGAGCAGCCTGAGAGGGCCTCGTTGGATGAACATGTACGTGAGAACGGGCGACCAGGTCGTCCCGTGCGGGTGGAGGGTCTAGTGCTCGGTGCCCTCAGGGTTGTGCGAGCGCACCTTCTCGAGGAGCTCCGCCTGCGAGTGCACGCCGAACTTCTTGAAGATCGTGGCGAGGTGGTTGCGCACCGTGCTCTGGCTCACATACAGGTTCTGCGCGATGGTCGAGACCCGCTGCCCCTGCACCAGCATGCTCAGGATCTCCCACTGGCGGGCGGTGAGCTCTCCCACCTCGGGGTACTCCTGCGGCGGCGGCAGGGCGGTGACGTTGTCGAGGAGGCCGGCGGCCCGGACCTCGCTGCTGATGCGACGGAGCCGGAACTCGAGCTCGCGGACGCGCGCGCTGGCAGCGTCCTCGGCGTCGTGGGGCGCGTACGGGCCGACGATGCCGACCCAGTACTCGCCCTTGGCCCTGTCGGTCGCGGGCGAGAACATCAGGCAGGCGTCCACCCAGCTTCCGTCGCGATGGGCCAGGTGGACATCGCTCCGTGTCGTCGGCGAGTCAGGCGGGGGTCCGCCATCGGGGCGCAGCCGCGCGCGGTCATCGGGCTGGACCAGGTCGAGCAGACTGCGCCCGACCCAGTCGGTCGGGGTCTGGTCGGTCAGGTGGACGATGTCCATGCTCACGCTGATGATCTGCCAGCCGGTGTCGATCAGCGCGACGGCGACCGGCACCAGGTCGCGCCACGGCTTGGACGGGTCACGGCCGAGACTGCCGATCTGTGAGTCGGGGACGATGAGGGTGACGCCTCCGGGACCTCCCGCCAGGTCGATGGCCCTCGTCCACACCTGGATGCCGATCTCCCCTTTGTCCGGCAGCGTGAGCTCGCGCTCGGAGCGCAAGCCCTTGAAGCTGCCCGACTCGATGTCGTCGATGGTGCGCTCCACCATTTCGCGGGGGGACGCCAGGTTCACGAGTCGCGACCCGACGAGGTCGCCCAGCGGCATCTCGACGAGATCCGCCGCGGACTGGTTCGCCAGTTCGATGACACCCCGTGTGGCGTCCCAGATGATCAGCGGGAAGTCACATCGCTGGACGGCCTCCCGGACGTCGGACATCTCGACGTCGTCGGGGAGCTGCACCGGCCCCTCGCCTTGGTCCGGCGCCGCTGCGTCCGTGGGCTCGTGGCCGGCGTGACCAGTGTGTTCGACCATGGCGGTTCCTCTCGCCGTGGGAGTAAAGCACCGGAGCCAGATCGACACAAGGGTTGATTGTGCGTTTTGTCTAGCGATTCCAACACTGTGTCGATTTCGGGCATCGGACCCCGTGCCGAGGATTGGGTCCATGCAACAGGACGAGAGTGACGAGGGCAGTACCGGCAGCAGAAAACCCGAAAACGGAGGCGTCGCGCCGGAAATCAGAGCTCTCGCAGACCGCACCTCGTCCGCTCTCGTCATTCTCGACGCCGAGGGCGTCATCCGGTACGCCAACCCGGCCGCTGCGTGGCTCATCGGCCGCGTGCCGGACGGTCTCGAGGGCGTGGATCTGAGGACGCTGGTGCACGAGGACGACCGCGCGCAGGTCGAGCAGGACCTCACGGACTTCGTCGCTGGGCGCAATCTCGGTGAGGCGGTGGAGTACCGCATCCGTGCCGGCGACGGCACGGTCCGCACGCTTGCCGCGGTGGCATCGAACCTGTTGGACGTGCCTTCGACGGCTGGGATCCTGATGAGCGCGACGGACGTCACGGAGCAGCGGGCCTACGAGCAGCTGCTCGAGGACCTCGCGTTGCGTGATTCGACCACCGGGCTGCCCAACCAGCGGGCGCTACGCGAACGTCTCGGCGCGGAGATGTCCACCGTGCAGCCCGTGGCCGTCGCGTTCATCGATCTCGACCACTTCAAACGGATCAACGATTCGCTGGGCCACACGGTCGGCGACGCCGTCCTCCGGACGGTCGGCCAGCAGCTGGCCATCTTCTTGCCGAACGAGAGCTTCGTCGCACACTTCGGCGCGGACACGTTCGTCGTCATCATCACTGGCGTCGGCGCGGAGCGGTCGATCCGTCTCGTCTGGGAGATGGTGACCCGCCTGTCCAATCCCATGTTCGTGGACAGTCACGAGCTGAGGCTGACCGCCACCGCAGGCGTGGCGGTGCGCAAGAGTGCGTCGACGTCCGAATCGCTGCTGCGCGACGCCGACGCGGCGTTGACGCGGGCCCGCTCGGGGCGCCGCGGTGGCGTGGAAGTATTCAGCGAGGACCTGCGCACCGAGGTCGTGCGGCGGCTGACGCTCGAGACCGAACTTCGGCACGCAGTCGACCGCGGCCAGCTCGAATTGCGGTTCCAGCCTGTCGTCCACCTGTCCACCAACCAGGTCGAGGGGAACGAAGCCCTGGTCCGCTGGATCAAACCCGACGGGACCCCGGTGAGCCCCTCGACCTTCATCTCGTTGGCGGAGGAGACGGGCCTGATCTTCCCGATCGGTTCGTGGGTCCTGAACGAGGCCGTGGCTGCCCTCGGCAAGGGGCGCAGCCCGGGTCTCAGCATCAACCTGTCGCCGCGCCAGCTGCTCGACCCCGGGTTGCCCTCGCGCGTCGAGCGCGTCCTCAGCGCCGGCCAGGTCGAAGCGGAGCGCGTCGCCTTCGAGATCACCGAGACCGTCGTCATCGAGAACTTCGAGCTCGCCACCCAGTCGCTGACTGCGTTGCGGAATCTGGGGTGCCTCGTCGGGCTCGACGACTTCGGCACGGGGCACTCGTCGTTCGGCTATCTCCGGCGCCTGCCGGTGGACTTCTTGAAGCTGGACCGTGAGCTCGTGGGCGACATCGACACCGACCCCCAAGCGGCGCGGATCACCGAGGCCGTCGTGGGTCTCGCGGCCTCGTTGTCGTTGGCCACGGTGGCCGAGGGTGTGGAGCGCGAGCAGCAGGGCGCGGTCCTGGTCGACCTCGGGTGTGAGTTCGGCCAGGGCTTCCTCTTCGGCGAACCGAGGCCGATGTAGGGCGGCACGCCCACGCCGCCTTCCGAACCTTTGTCGGCGCGCATGGGTCATACTCCGCGCATGTGGAGTCGGCTCGTGAGAAGGATGAGCGTGGCGGTGCTGTCGCTCTCGGCGCCGCTGGTCGTGCTGGCCGCCGGCCCTGGGGCGGCCGCAGGTGCCGTGGGCGCCCCGCCGATCCTGGTGCACGTGTCGCTCCCGAGCCGGCCCGTGGTCGCCGGTCACCCGATCAAAGGGACCGTGTCACTGACCAACACGACGGACACGGCGATCACCGTCGACACCTGCGCGCTCGACGGGTGGCTCGCCGTGGGCTTGCAGAGCCCGACGTATCGCGCGTCGTTCCCCCACTATCTCGTCGGGTGCGCGCCGTCGGTGCATATCAGGCCGGGTGTCAACCGGTACCCGGTCACGGTGCTCACGTCCTATGGCGGGTGCGCGCAGCCGCAACCCAGCGGCTCGTCCCCGTCGATCGACCCGACCTGTGTCGTCTCTGACGGCCGCGACGTCCCGCCTCCCTTACCCGCCGGCCGCTACCGGACGACGGTGGACATCGTCGGCCTCACGGGAAAGACGCAGCCCGCGAACCGGGTGGTCGTGACGCTCAGAGCGCCCGCCACGCCGCCGAAGCTCGCACCGTGCGCTGCGACCCCGACGACCGCACCCACGCTTGTGACGGTGCCCGATGTGGTGGGGGAGAGCTCGTCCATCGCGGCGTTCGCGTTCGCCGGGGCGTGTCTCAACGCAGCCTGGGCCAGTCCCGTCGGGACGCGCGTGGTCTCGGAGTCGCCGGCCGCGGGATCCAAGGTGGCCGAGTACTCGACGGTGACGGTGACGACGCGCTAGGGCGCGCCACCGGACGGCTCAGCAGCCGGCGTCGAGCAGCTTGGTCAGGACGGCCGCCAGGGCCGCCTGTTCTGAGGTGTCGAGGTGTGCCATCACGTGCCGGTCGATGCCCTCGATGTACGCGGCCACCGCCTGCTCCAGCACCGCCTGCCCGCGGTCGGTCAGCACGACATGGACGCTGCGGCGGTCGTTCGGGCAGTTCTTGCGCTCGACGAGTCCGGCGTCGACCATGCGGTCGACCAAGCGGGTGACGCCGCCGGTCGTCAGGGCAACGTCGGTGCTGAGGCGGCTCATGGTGAGGCGCCCCTCGGGGGCGCCCCCGACGTGGATGAGGACGTCGAAGAACACGAGGGGGATCCCGACCGACTCCTCGAGCTCCCGGCCGAGGGTGTCGCTCAGCTGCCGGTGGGTACGGACAATGAGGCCCATGAGCTGGATCCGCTCGTCGTCCATCTGGCCCAGCACACCGCAGGTGCCGCCCCCGGGGCGCACCTCTTCCCGCTCCTCGTCACCGCCCTTCGCCGAGATGGTCGCCGTTCCCATGTCCTGCCCTCGCCTTCAGTCTCTCCCGAATCGACCAGGTTCTCCTAGTATCCCTGATTGACAAGTATCTGCTACATCAGATATTATACTGTCAGTAAGTTCTTGAACAGACAAGGAGCAGGGAAAATGAGCACGACGACCACGCAGACGCTTCCCCAGACCGGCACCTACGAGATCGACCCGGCCCACACCGAGGTCGGCTTCATCGCCCGCCACCTGGTGGGCACCAAGGTCAGGGGCCGCTTTACCGACGTCAGCGGCAGTTTCACGGTGGCCGAGAACCCCGAGGACTCGACCCTCGAGGCCCACGTCCAGGCGGAGAGCATCCACACCAACCAGTTGCAGCGCGACGAGCACCTGCGGACCAACGACTTCCTGGACGTCCCCAACCACCCGACGATCGACCTGAAGAGCACTGCTCTGAAGAGGGTGGACGACACCCACTGGGTCCTGACCGCCGACCTGACCATCCGCGGCGTCACGAAGTCAACCGACTTCGACCTGGAGTTCCTGGGCGAGGGCCCGTCCATGCAGGAGGGCAAGAGCGTGGTGGCCTTCGAGGCGACAGCGACGATCGACCGGCGCGATTTCGGCGTGAGCTTCAACCACGCCCTGCTCGACGGCAGCGTCGTGGTGGGCAACAAGGTCGTGATCGAGATCGAGTCCGAGGCCAGCCTGGTCGGCTGACCCCCTGACCAGACGATCGCACTGATCGGATCTTGATGTGGGCGGCCGGGCTTGCCCGGCCGCCTACGTGCATCCGAGGCGGGTTTGGCCGGGCGGATGCGGGTGCGGCGGCCGCCTTCGGTCTATGCATGGGCATGCATAAGTACGCATCGTTCTCTCTCTGGCCCGAGATGTGTCGCGCTGTATCGGGACGGCCGATACACCCGACGACACAGGCCGGGGCTCCCGCACCACCGCATAATTATTCATCGACTGCATAAAACGTCTGGGCGTCGGGAGGGTGCCGGCCGGGTCCCAGGCCTACGCTCTCGGGCCATGCCCTCACCAGCGGCGTCCGGTGGCGAGCGCGCCGCGTCGGCCACGGGGATTCGCCCGATCGACGCCGCAGGCCCGGACGAGACGTTCGTGCTCGCGGTCGACCTGGGCACCGGCGGCCCGAAGGTGGCGCTCCTCGCGGCGTCCGGACGGATCGCGGCCCACGCGTTCGCCGGGGTCGGGGTGACGCTCACCGACGACGGCGGCGCCGAGCAGTCACCGCAGGCCTGGTGGGACGCCATCGTGGCGACGGCCCGGCGGGCGCTCGAGGACAGTGGTGTCCGGCCCGAGCAGGTGACCGGGGTGGGGTGCACGTCGCAGTGGTCGGGCACCGTGGCGGTGGACGCGGCGGGTGACGCCGTCGGCCCGGCGATCATCTGGCTCGATTCGCGCGGCGCCGCAGCCGTCAGGGACACGGTGCGCGGCGCCGTCAACGTGCAGGGCTATTCGGCGTCCAAGCTGGCGCGCTGGGTCCGCAAGACCGGCGGGATCCCGAGCCTGTCCGGCAAGGACCCGGTTGGTCACATCCACTTCCTGCGCAGCCGGCGCCCCGAGGTGTACGCGTCGGCGGCGGTGTTCCTCGAGCCGGTCGACTATCTCAACCTGCGCCTGACCGGCCTCGCCCGCGCGTCGCACGACTCGATCACGATGCACTGGGTGACCGACAACCGCGACCGGAGCGCGGTCGCCTACGACGACGCGCTGATCGAGCTGGCCGGGCTCGAGCGCGCGAAGTTGCCCGACCTCGTGCCCACGGGGAGCGTGCTCGGCGGGCTGGCGCCCGACGCGGCCAGCCAGCTCGGCCTGCTGGCGGGCACCCCCGTCGTCGCCGGGACCGGCGACCTGCACTCGGCGGCCGTCGGCTCGGGCGCCGTCGCCGACTTCGCCGGGCACCTCTACATCGGGACCTCGAGCTGGATCAGCTGTCACGTCCCGTTCAAGAAGACCGATGCGCTGACCAACATCGCGTCGATTCCCTCGGGCCTTCCCGGCAAGTACCTCGTCGCCGACGAGCACGAGACCGGCGGGGCGTGCCTGACCTGGTTGCGCGACAACGTCCTGTTCCCCGACGGCGCACCCGAGGGCTTCTTCGGCCTCCTGAACGAGACGGCCGCCACGGTCCCGGTCGGTGCGCGCGGAGTCCTGTTCACGCCCTGGCTCAACGGCGAGCGCTCGCCGGTCGACGACCACACCATCCGCGGCGGCTTCCAGAACCTGTCGCTGTCCTCGACACAGGCGGACATGGTGCGTGCGGTGTTCGAGGGGGTCGCGCTCAACTCGGCCTGGCTGCTCGGGGCCGTCGAGAAGTTCTGCCGCCGGCGCTTCGACTCGCTGGCCTTCGTCGGCGGCGGCGCCAACTCCGATCTGTGGTCCCAGATCCATGCCGACGCGACGGGGCGCACGATCCGCCAGGTGGCGGACCCGGTGCTGGCCAACGTCCGCGGCGCGGGCCTCCTCGCCCATCTCGCCCTCGGGCACATCTCGCTGGCAGACATCCCCGCCATGGTCACAATCAAGGCCACCTACGAGCCCGATCCATCCGCGGCGGCGGTCTACGAGGACCTGCTGAAGGAATTCGTCAACCTCTACGAGAAGACCAAGGCGATCCACAAGCGGCTGAACGGCCGCCGTCTGCACCACGGAGCCGGCGAGGCGGCCGGAGCCTGACCGCCGTCGCTCAGCGGGGGCGGCGGCCCAGCAGCCCGCCGCGTCGCCGCGGCTGCGTCCCCTTGGTCACCACGAGCGCCAGCGACGTCGTGACGTAGCCGCTCAATTCGGTGCGTAGGTGCACGTCGCTGTAGGGCGGGACGTCGACGTGCAGGTCGTCGGGCGTGGTGCCTTCTGTGAAGTCGACGTCGATGTCGTGGCCCAGATCCTGCAGGCGCCGGGCCAGGTGCTCGATGTCGCGGCGCCGGTAGAAGACGGTGCCACCCTCCTCGACCGTGTCGGTGTCCGACGAAAGGAGGAACTCCGTCGTGTGGACCGCGACGCCGCCCGGTTTGAGGCAGTCCATCTGTGCCACGACGAAGTCCAGCCCGGCCTGCAGCGTCCCGAGGTGCTCGAGCGCGCACGACGACCAGGTGAAGTCGAAGTCACGCAGGTCGCGCGGGATGGCGTTCATGTCGACGGCGCGGAACCGGACGCGCTGGGCGAAGTCCTCGTCCATGCACAGGCCGGCGTGGTTGAGGTGGTCGACGTCCGACGCCCATTCGGTTGCCGAGTCGCTCCATCCCGACGCGTGGGCCGCCTCGGTCGGCTGGTCCGTCGCGACGATGTCGCACCCGTCGGCCGCGAAGAGCGCGGCGAGCGGCTCCTGACCGACACCGAAACCGAGGCCACGGTGTCCCGCCGCCAGCATGGCGCGTTCGCGCAACGCCTCGGCGATGAAGAGCCACTCCCACATCTTGCGATGGAGCATGACGTCGCGGGCGTCCTCGTCGCCGCTGACCCACATGGGGCGCAGGCGGTCGGCCCAGCTCCGCAGCGCGGGGGAGCGGAGCGACTCGGCCGAGCAGAGTTGCGATCGCAGCATGACCGGTCGACATTACCGGCGGCTGCACGGCCGACTGCGAGTTCCGATTCCCGCCAGACGCGACGCACCCGCTGTCTCAGACTGAGTGGTCTCGGCACAATCCCCGCGGCGACCGCAGCCGTACCAAATGCCCGAGGTGATCTCCATGGCAACGACGTCGACCAGGCCGGCGATGGCAGCGCAGACCCACGCCCACCAGCTGCACATTCGCGCGCTCTCGCCCGAGCACCTGCGCGACCTCCTCGGGATGCTCGGGCGATGCTCCCCGTCGGCGCTGTTCCATCGGTTTCACGGGGTCACCGACGGCACGGCCTACGTCCGGCGGCTCGTCGGCACCTCCGACCACGAGACCTTCACTGCCTGGTCGGATGCCCACTGCGTGGGTGTGGCCACCTTGGCCAGGTCAGCGCGGTCAGCCAGCGATCGCGAACTTGGGGTCCTGGTCGAGGACGGCTGGCAACGGCGCGGCGTCGGCACCCTGCTCGTGACCCGCTTGGTCGCCTCGGCGCGAGCGCGCGGGGTCGACCGGATCGTCGCGGACGTGCTGGGGGAGGACGGCTCGCTCCTCTCGGCGCTCCGTCGCGTGGGCCCGGTTGTCGCGACCCTCGAGTGGGGCGTCTATACGGCCCGTGTGGCGTTGCGCCCCCCGAGCCGCGACCTCCTCGCATGAGTCACCCTCGACAGTCTTTCGACGAGAGAGCAGCGCTACGAATGCGTAGGAGTCGACGTCGCCGCCTGTTGGGCTTCGAGGTATTTGCGATGTTGGTCCAGGATTTGGCCGAGCGATGCGCCCTTCGTCGGAACTCCGGGATGATGATGTGGGCACAGGTGGAACGGCGTGCCTTCGAGCGGATAGTGGCCGATCCTCCAGCACCCTTTCGTGTGGCAGTTGACCTTTCGCAGCCCGGTGTAGAGCCCGACGCTGACCGCTCCGATGAGTGTCGCCTCGCCGAGGTCAGAGCCGAAGCCTGACCAGAAGTTGTAATAGATCGGGCTGCTGGTCGAATACACCGTGCCGGTGTGCACGGCCGTCCAGTGGCGAAGAAAATCGAAGTACGCGATCAGCAACGCCAGACCGGCAAGACCGGCGAGTCCGAGGACGACGAGGAGCGTCTTCTTCAACGGGTGTCCTTCGGTATCGAGCAGGTCGAATCCGGCCTCCTCGTTTTCGTGCGCGGTATCCATGAGCACCTCCGCTTCTGATCTCCGTCCCCTCGAAGCAAAGGTAACCAAGACAGACTGCGCCCGTCCTGGGCGGACTCGATGGCGTCAGGACGCGTCGAGCCGACAGCTCGGACGCGCCGTCAGTCCAGCCAGTAGCGCCACATCTTCGGGTCCGACCGGACCAGCTGGTACTCCTCCAGGTCCTCGAGCGCCGGTCGCAAATCGCTGCGAGTGCGCGCCGCGAGGACGGCGGCGAGCCGGTCGTCGAGTTCGGCCTGCGTGAGCTGACCCTTGGCGAAGGCTCGCTGCAAGACTCCTGCCGCGAGGTCTCGAGCCGCGTCGCCGACGCGCAGGCGGCTCCGCACGGACGACGCCTTGTTCCGCTGGGGCTCCATCGCACCCACGAACTCAGGCTAAGGCCGCCGCATCGCTCAGGCGAGCCATGGCGTGAAGCAGGCGGACAACGCGCGCGGTGGCTAGCGTTGCGCCGTGCTGCGACGGACTTTGCCTGTCACCGCGTTGGCCGCGTTCGCAGGAGTGTGGGGCGTCGTCAGCACCGCTGCGGCAACGCCCGCGGTCTCGCGACCGCTCGCCGTGTCGGATCTCCCGCCCGGTTTCAAGGAGCAGGGCGTCCCCCTGCTGTCTGCACCATGTTCGGAGATCTTCCTGCCGAAGGACGCGCCCCATCACGTCGTTGTCGGGTTCAGTTCGCCGGCCATGGTGATCGAGGAAGCGCTGACGTCGACCGCCGGTGCACGGGCGGTCTACGGAGAGCTCGCCAGTCGCTACTCGGGCTGTCGGTCCATTCCACTCACGAAATCCAACGGATCGCGGCTCAGCGGCACGGGGACCCGGCTCGCAAGCCCCAGCGTCGGCGATCAGTCGCGAGCGTTCCTGTTCCACCTCGTCGTGAACGGCTACACCGTCAACGACGAGGTGGTCATCTTCCGCAAGGGCCAGACGTGCGGTGTCGTCACGTTCATCTCAGAGGATGCCCTGAGTCAGCCGAGTGTCGAACTGGTCTCGGCGCTGGCGGCGTCGAAGGTGTCCGTGTCGTCGTCGTAACGGGGGGTCGAAGGGTCGTTCCGACGCCACGGAACGGGCTCGACAGTGGCCATTTCGAATGACCGGTGCTAGTCATGGCGCGATGTCGGCCTCGACGGCCGGGACTCCCGGCGTGAGCGGCCCCGGAGGGGCGAAGCGGCGGCGGGCCGCTGCCATGCCCAGCCGCAAGAGCTTCATCAAGCGCATTGCCGCGCTGGTCGTCACGGGCGTCGGGCTCTACGTCGTGTTGCCGAGCCTGACGGCGGTGTTCGGCTCCTTCCCGAAGTTGGCCACGCTGAGCGGCGTCTGGCTGTTCGTTGCCGTGGTGTCCGAATGCGGCAGCTTCGTGTGCAACTTCGGGATTCAGCGCATCGTGCTCAGAACCTCCGGGTGGTTCGCCGTCGTGACGGCGGGGCTCACGGGCAACGCCGTCACGAACACGATCCCGGGCGGCGACGCCGCAGGGGCAGCCATCCAGTTCCGCATGCTCGAGACGGCTGGGATCAAGACGGGAGCCGCGGCCGGAGGGCTGACTGCATCGTCGGTCATCGGCGTCGGCGGCCTGCTGATGCTGCCGATCCTCACGTTGCCCTCCGTCATCGGCGACTCCGGTCTCAACCACACGCTGGTGAGCGCCGCGTTCGTGGGCTGCGCTGCATTCGTGGCCTACATCGTCCTGTGCGCCGTGCTCCTCGAGACCGACCGTCTGCTCCGCGCGCTCGGAAGAGCCGCACAATGGGTCTGGAACAAGGTTCGCCGACCCCATCCTCCGTTGACCGGGCTCGAGGACCGGTTGGTACAGCAGCGCAACGAGATCCGCGGCGCGCTCGGACGGGAGTGGAAGCAGATCTTCCTGCTCTCCGGCGGGCGGCTCGGCCTCGACTACCTCTGCCTCCTGGCCGCATTGCGCGCGACGGGCAGCGAGCCCCACATCTGGCTCGTGCTGCTCGCCTACTCGGCGGCCGGCGTCATCGCC
The DNA here is from genome assembly GCA_035503015.1 of Acidimicrobiales bacterium. Lineage (GTDB taxonomy): Bacteria > Actinomycetota > Acidimicrobiia > Acidimicrobiales > RAAP-2 > Bog-473. Next base: position 15,464 of record DATJTU010000033.1, read on the forward strand.
TTGTTCCCGCTCACGCCCGGCGGTCTGGGGATCGTCGAGGCCAGCCTGAGCGGCCTCCTCGTCCTCGCCGGCGTGAACGGGCGCAGTGCGGTTCTCGCCACCCTGGCCTACCGGTTGGCCCAGTACTGGCTCCCGACGCTCGCCGGTGCCGTCGCCTACCCGCTGTTCCGCCGCCGCTACGGATCCCCCTAGTCCGCCGTCGAGCGCGCCCCCTTAGTCGGATCAGATCCGCTCGAAGTTGCGGGCCAGCTCCCAGTCGCTGACGTGGCGGTTGGACGAAGCCCACTCCTGCTCGGCCGTGTTGAGCAGGTGGTGGTGCACGTCCTCGCCGAAGGCCTCCAGTGCGACCGCCGAGGTGCGGAACTCCTCGATCGCCTCGACGAGCGTCGAGGGGATGCGCGGCACGTCGGTGGCCTCGTACGCGTTCACCGGGTAGGCGTCGCCGGGCTCGAGCTCGTGGTCGATTCCGTAGAGACCGGCCGCGATGGAGGAGGCGAGAACGAGATACGGGTTCACGTCCGCGCCGGGGATCCGGCTCTCCACCCGGCGCCCGGCGCCGTGCCCGACGACGCGAAAGCCGCAGGTGCGGTTGTCCTCGCCCCACACGACCGCCGTCGGCGCCCAGCTGCCCGGCACGTAGCGCCGGTACGAGTTGAGGGTGGGCGCGGCCAGCCAGGCGAGCTCGCGGGCGGCGTGCAGCTGCCCGCCCAAGAAGTGCCGGCCCGTCGTCGAGAGGCCGCTCGGGTGCGAGGCGTCCGCCATGAGCGCGTCGCCGCTCTCCGCATCCCACAGGCTCGTGTGGACGTGGCACGACGAGCCGACGTCGTCCATGGTCCACTTGGCCATGAACGTGGCGGCACGGCCCTCCTGCGCGGCGATCTCCTTGATGCCGTTCTTGAAGACGAGGTGCCGGTCGGCGGTCGCGAGCGCCTCGTCGTAGGTGACGTTGACCTCGTGCTGGCCCCGTCCCGCCTCGCCCTTGGAGAACTCGACCGGGATGCCGGCGGCGACCATCTCGTTGCGGATGCGGCGAAGGACGTACTCCTCGCGCGCCGTCTGAAGGAGCTGGTAGTCCTCGATGGTCGGCGTGTGCGGCGTCAGGCCCTTCCACCCCTTTTCGCTCGCCGACTCGTAGGAGTCCATGAAGAGGAAGAACTCGAGCTCGGTGGCGCTGCACACGCGCAGCCCTCGCTCGGCCGCCCGCGCGAGCTGGTGCCGCAGGATCTGCCGCGGCGACACTTCGACCGGGGCCCCCTCCTCGTCGGTGAGGTCGCAGAGCACCATCGCCGTGCCCTCGAGCCAGGGGATGAGCCGGGTGGTCGCGTAGTCGGGCCGGCAGACGAAGTCGCCGTACCCGGTGTCCCAGTTCGTGAAGCGGTAGCCCGGGAGCGGGGTCATGTCGACGTCGACGGCGAGGAGGTAGTCGCACGCCTCGATCCCGTGCTCGGCTACGTGCGAAGTGAAGAAGTCCGCCGTCACCCGCTTCCCGACGGGACGCCCGTACATGTCGGGGAAGGCGACGACGACGGTGTCGATGGTCCCGTCGGCGATTCCTGCATCGATGAGCTCGCGACCTGGCATGCGCCATGTTGACCGCACCGCGGTCACCCGTCCAGCCCGTATGTACGCTGGATCGGTGACAACTCGCCTGCCGTCCCCATCCGATCGAGGGTCGGCGTGACCCCGCTCATCGGCGTCACGACATACGTGGTCGACGCCGCGTGGGGGACGTGGGAACGCCGGGCCGCCGTGTTGCCTGAGAAGTACTTCGAGCTCGTCGCCGCTGCGGGGGCCCGGCCCCTGCTGCTGCCGCCGCTGTCGCGTGCGCCGGACGGCCCGGGCGCAGGGGCCGACGAGGTCATCGCCGTGCTCGATGCGCTGGTGCTGACCGGCGGAGGCGACGTCGACCCGGCCTCCTACGGCGAGGAGCCCGATCCAGAGGTGTCCGGCGTCGACGCCACGCGTGACGCGAGCGAGCGGGCGCTGTTGGACGCGGCGTTGCGCGTCGACATGCCGGTGCTCGCGATCTGCCGCGGCTGCCAGGTCCTGAACGTCGAGTTGGGGGGCAGCCTGCACCAACACGTGCCCGACGTGGTGGGGAACCTCGACCACCGCAGCGCGCCGATGGTCTTCGGCGACGTGGACGTCACCACGGTGCCGGACACCCTCACGGCGTCGGTCTTCGGCGCCGCCACGACGGTCCGGTGTTCGCACCACCAGTCGATACGCGAGCTCGGACGCGGGCTCGTCGCCACGGCGTACGCCGGCGACGGCGTCATCGAGGCGGCGGAGCTGCCCTCGGCCAACTTCGTGCTCGCCGTTCAGTGGCATCCCGAGGAGGGGATGGACCAGCGACCCTTCGACGCGCTGGCCGAGGCAGCCACCGCCTATCGCCGCGAGCGCTCGGAGCGCATGAACGCATGACGTCGCCGGCCACCGGCCGGGTGGCGGTGATCACCGGTGCCAGCCGCGGCCTCGGCGCCGGCCTAGCGGCGTCCATGGCGGGGTCCGGCTTGCGCCTCGGGCTCTGCGCGCGCCACGTCCCTCCCGCCGTCAAGCCCATCCGTCCGACGCCGAGCGGCCGACACGACATCACCGCCGAGGACCACCTGCGCGCAGCCGTCGACGTGACCGACGCGGACGCGCTGACGCGCTTCGCCGATGCGGTGGTCGAGCGGTTCGGGCGCATCGACCTGTGGGTCAACAACGCGGGCGTGCTCGGGCCGATCGGCCGGCTGGTCGACCTGCCGGCGGCCGCCGTGGCCGAGGTCGTCGACGTCAACGTCGTCGGTGTCCTCAACGGCAGCGCGGTTTTCGCGCGCCACGTGCGCAGCCGGCCGGGCCCTGGGGTCCTGATCAACATCTCCACCGGCGCCGCCACCAAGCCGTACGTGGGGTGGGCGGCGTACTGCGCGTCCAAGGCCGCGGTCGACCAGCTGACGCGCGTCGTCGCCCTCGAAGAAGCGGCGCACGGCCTCGCTGCCTACGCGCTCGCGCCCGGGGTCGTCGACACCGATATGCAGGCCGCGGTCCGGGCATCCGACGAGGCGTCCTTCCCCGAGGTGGAGCGGTTTCGCCGGATCGCCGTCGAGCACGAGTTCAATTCGCCGCAGTGGGTGGGCGAGTACATCCGGGCCCTCGCCTTCGGAACGGACCATCCCAGCGATGTCGTGCAGCGCGTTCCAGCTCAACCGGTGAACGGACTCGCCGGGTAAGGTCTCTCCATGGCCGACAGTGGTGCCCGCAAGGTCGTGAAGCCGGTGGCGGCGGCCGCCGTCACACTCGGGACGATCGCCAGCATCTGGTGGTTCGCCCTCAAGCCCCGCCGCAAGGCGAAGAACGCCAAGCGTTCCGGCACCGACTGAGTCCGGGCGGTCCGCACCGCTCGTCCCCCGAACGCGACGCCGTCAGCGCGGCTCGAGGTCGATGTGGCGCCGGTGCTCGCCCAAGATTGCCTCTCCCGCGAGCGACGCGGCCTGGGCCCGGTTGCGCACGCCGAGCTTCGAATACAAGCTCCGCAGTTGCGTCTTGATCGTGTTCTCGCTGACGTAGAGCTTGGCGGCGAGCTCCCGGTTGGTCATGCCGGTCGGGAGCAGGCTGAGCAGCTCGCTCTCCCGTCCGGTCAGGCCGATCTCCCGCCCGGGCCATTGCAGCGCCTCGTCCATCTGGCCGAGCCGGGCCCGGTGCGTGCGGATCACCTGCTCGCCCCGCGCCGCGGCGAGCAGCCCCGAGACGATCTGCTGGCGGGGCACGCCCTTCGAGATGAATCCCCGCGCGCCGGCCCGGAGGGCGCGGCGGACCATCGGGAGCTGGTCCGAGAAGCTGAACACCACGACGGCGCCGTTGGTGGGGTCGTCGCAGAGGAAGCGGACTCGTTCGCCGAGCGAGCCGAACTCGCCGTAGGTGTCGAGCAGCGTGACGTCGACCTGTCGCCGCGGACCCTTGCGCACGTCCATCTCGACGAGCCTGATCTCGGCTTCACTGCCTTCGAGCAGCGCTCGGAGGCCTTCGAGGACGATCGTGTAGTCGTTGACCAGCGCGACCCGTATCGGCTTGGGCACCACCGCGAGCCTACGACTGGCAGGCCCCGAGCAAATCACCCGGTCGGGTGATTGAATGGAGCTGTGCGGTAATCCAGGCTTTGGGGTGTAGGGCCCCCTAGTCGGGGGTGGTAGGAAGCAAAGAAGGTGTAGTGCGGTGATCGAACCTTTTGGCGTTGAGTCCTACGACTTCGATGGCGGTCGCGTCGTCGCCCTGGCGGGCGAGCTCGATGCGGCCACCTGTCGCGCCCTCGCTGACGTGTTGTTCGCCCCGCCCGGCTCGCTCATCGTGGTCGACCTGTCCGGCCTCGACTTCATGGACTCCTCGGGACTGGGCACGATTCACGTCGCGCGGCGGCGTGCGATCCAGGAGGGCGGCAACCTCGTCGTGGCCCGCCCGAACCCGATGGTGCAGCGGGTCTTCGAGATCACAGGGCTCGACACGTGGGTCGTCGAGTGGGACCCGCGCTGGCCCGACGGCGCGGTGCGCGGGCGCGAGCCCGGAGCCCTCACCTAACCGGCGCGCTCGCGTAACGAGACGGACAGCGCCGCTCAGCCGGGGGGCGCCAGGCCTTCCACCATCTGTGGCAGCACCTCGCTGATCGAGCCGTAGACGACCGCGTCGGCGAGCGTGTCCATCTCGGTCGGTCCGCCGTTGACGATGATCAGCACCGCGCCGTGGCGGACCGCGACGGGCACCAGCCCGGCGGCAGGGAACACGCCCAGCGTGGAGCCGACGGCGAG
>DATJTU010000034.1:0-4079 GCA_035503015.1 Acidimicrobiales bacterium
GTGCGCAGCGAGACGTCGCCCGAGGACGTGCACGGCATGCTGGCCTCCGAAGGCATCCTCACCGCGCGCGGCGGGCTCGTCAGCCACGCCGCCGTCGTGGCGCGCGGCTGGGGCAAGCCGGCCGTCGTCGGCGCAGAGGTCCTGCGCATCGGCGACCGCCAGGTGACCGCCGGCGGCGTGACGCTCTCCGAAGGCGACTGGGTCTCGCTCGACGGTGGCGCGGGCATCGTCGTCGCGGGCGAGGTCCCGTTGACGTCGGCCAAGCCGCCGGCCGCGTTCGACACCGTGCTCGGGTGGGCCGACGACATCCGCAAGGGCCACCTGAACGTGCGCGCCAACGCGGACACGGGCGACGACGCCGCCAACGCGCGCAAGCTCGGCGCCGAGGGCATCGGGCTCTGCCGCACCGAGCACATGTTCTTGGGCGAGGACCGCCTGCCCGTCGTGCGCCGCATGATCCTGGCGCAGACGGCGGCGGAGGAGGCCGAGGCGCTCGAGGAGTTGCGCCTCGTCCAGCGCGAGGACTTCCTCGCGATCCTCGCGGCCATGGACGGCCTGCCCGTCACGGTCCGGCTGCTCGACCCGCCGCTGCACGAGTTCTTGCCCTCGACCGAGGAGCTCGCCCACAAGGAGGCGACCGTCGGTCTCAACGTCGAGGAGCGGCGGCTCTACGAGGCCGCGCTGGCGTGGCGCGAGGCCAACCCGATGCTCGGGACGCGCGGGGTGCGCCTCGGCGTGATCAAGCCCGGGCTGTACGCGATGCAGGTGCGCGCCCTCATGGAGGCGGCGCGCCAGCGCGTCGCCGACGGCGGGCACCCCATCGTCGAGATCATGATCCCCCTCACCGTCACGCGCGAGGAGCTGGCGCTGGCGCGGGGCTGGGTCGAGGACGCCGTGGCCGAGGTCAACCGTGAGCGGGCGCCCCGCCCGTCCAAGGGCGCCAAGGCCGGGTCGGGCTCGTCGAAGGCGGGCACGCTCGACGTGACGATCGGGACGATGATCGAGACGCCGCGGGCCGCGTTGCGGGCCGACGAGATCGCCGAGGTCGCCGACTTCTTCTCGTTCGGGACGAACGACCTCACCCAGATGACCTTCGGCTTCTCCCGCGACGACGTCGAGGGCCGGATGATGAGCGCGTACCTCGAGCTCGGCCTGCTGCCGCGCAACCCCTTCGAGGTCGTCGACGCCGGCGGGGTCGGTGAGCTGGTCAAGATCGGGGTCGAGCGCGGACGCGCCTCGCGGCCGTCGCTCAAGGTCGGCGTCTGCGGCGAGCACGGCGGCGACCCGGCCTCCATCACCTTCTTCTACGACGCCGGTCTCGACTACGTCAGCTGCTCGCCCTACCGCGTCCCGGTGGCCCGCCTCGCGGCGGCCCAGGCGGTGTTGGCCAAGGGGGACGGCGCGAGGTAACGCGCCGCGGCGCGGCGTCGCAGGTCACGCGGGGCGACGTGACGGGCCGGTGACAGGCGGGTAGCGGGCGGGCCGCGGCGATTCGTTGCGCGCAGCGAAGGACTACGTTCGGGGTGTGGGGATACCGGACGACGAAGTCGCACAGGTGCGTGCGGCCACCGATCTCGTCGCCCTGATCTCCGAGCACTCCGCGCTGAAGAAGGTGGGCCGGCGCTGGAGCGGGCTCTGCCCCTTCCACACCGAGAAGACGCCGTCGTTCAGCGTCAACGCCGAAGAGGGCTTCTACTACTGCTTCGGCTGCCACGCGTCGGGCGACGCCATCAGCTTCGTGCGCGCCATGGACCACCTCGACTTCGTCGACGCGGTGCGCTTCCTCGCCGACCGCGCGGGCGTCACGTTGCACGAGGACTCCGAGGCGGGCCGCGACCACAAGCGGCGTTCGGAGTTGCTCGAGGCGATGGAGCGCGCCGTCACGTGGTACCACGAGCGCCTGCTCGCCGCGCCCGACGCGGGGCCGGCGCGCGACTACTTGCGCTCGCGCGGCTACGACGGCGAGGTCGTGCGCCAGTTCCGCCTCGGCTGGGCCCCCGACGACTGGGACGCGCTGGCGAGGGCGCTGAAGCTGCCCGAGAAGGTGCTCTCGGACTCGGGGCTGGGCTTCATCAACCGGCGGGGGCGGGCCCAGGACTTCTTCCGGGGCCGGGTGCTGTTCCCTATCTGTGACCCCTCGGGCCGTCCCGTCGCCTTGGGAGGGCGCATCCTGCCGCCCCGGCCCGGCGCAGAACCGCCGCAGCGGCCAGAGCCGAAGTACAAGAACTCGCAGGAGTCGCCCATCTATGCGAAGCGCCGCACGCTCTACGCGCTCAACTGGGCCAAGCACGGCGTCATCGCGCAGGGCGAGGTCGTCGTGTGCGAGGGCTACACCGACGTGATCGGGTGCTTCCAGGCCGGCGTGCCGTGGGCGGTCGCGACGTGCGGCACCGCGCTGGCCGAGGAGCACTTCACGCTGCTGCGCAACTTCGCCAAGCGCATCGTGCTCGCCTACGACGCCGACGCGGCCGGCCAGAGCGCGACGTCGCGCGTCTACGAGTGGGAGCGCAAGCACGAGGTCGACGTCGTGGTGGCCGACCTCCCCGGCGGCAGCGACCCGGGCGACCTGGCGCGGACGGACCCCGGCGCGCTGGCGACCGCGATCCGCGAGGCGCGCCCCTTCCTCCAGTTCCGCGTCGACCGCATGCTCGGGACCGGCAACCTCTCGACGGCCGAGGGACGGGCCCGGGCCGCCGAGGCGGCGCTGAGCGCGGTGGCCGAGCACCCCGACGACCTGGTGCGCGACCAGTACGTCATGCAGCTGGCGGACCGGTGCCGGGTGGACGTGAGCAAGCTGCGGGAGCGTTTGGAGTATCTCCGCGCGCACCCCCACGCGTCGACCACGCCGGCGCGCGGCGCGGGCGCTCGACGCGGCGCGGGCGGCCTGGCGGGCCGGCGCGGCACGGCGCGCGGCGAGGAACCGCCGCCCTCCGACTACCCCGACGACGACAGCGAGCGCTTCGGTCCCGGCGACGCGGGCGGCGAATTCGGCGCCGAACGGGGCGGGAACGGGTCCGACGCTACAACGCTGCGACCTGGGCCTGGGCTCGAAGCGCTCAAGCTGGCGGTGCACCGGCCCGAAGATGTAGCTGATCGTGTGCACGCGGTGCTGTTTGCCGACCCCGTGCAACGCCTGGCGTTCGAAGCGCTCTTGGAGAACGACAGCGTGCACGATGCGGTGGAGACCGCGTCACCGGAGGTGGCGAACGTTTTGCGACGCGTCATAGTCGAGGAGCCGATGTCGGGTGACCCCGAGTTGGGTGACCCGGTCGACTCCGTGGTGACCGTGCTCGTGCGCGGCGCAGCGCGGCGCGCCATGACGGACATCGAGGCGGAGGCCCGGGCCGGTGACGACGCGTGGCAGTCGCGCGTCGCCGAGACCGCGCAAGTGCGCCTCTGGCTGGACCAACTCGACGATCCCGGGGCCGGACGCGATGCCGCCGATCGGTTGGTAGTTTGGTTAGCTGACAGGGATCGAGGGGAGACCGAGTTGGGCGGGCGAGGGTGAGCGAAGAGTCTGCAATCGTGATCGACGAGGACACCGTGGATGCACACGCTGTATCTGATCCGTCGTCGCACAGCGATTCGGTTTCGTCCCACGATGTCGTTGCACAGCCGAGCGCTGTGTCGGCCGACGCGTTCGTGACGTCCAACGGCACGCGCGGGTTGCCGCCGGGTGTGTCCCAAGTCGACTTCGAAGCAGCGCTCGCGATCGGACGCGACAAGGGGCAGCTCACCCAAGCCGAACTGATCGACGCGCTCCAGACGGTCGAGTTGACGCCCGAGGTGCTCACCGCGCTCATCGATCGCGTCACGGCCGAAGGTGTCGCGCTCGTCGACGACGAAGAAGAGGACCCGATCGTCGAGGTGGCGCCGCGCAAGGAGACCCGGGCCCCACAGGGGTCGGCGCGCTCGAACGGGAGCGCAGCCGGCTCAGGATCGAGGTCGGGGTCGGGCTCGAACGGCAGCGGGCGGTCCACGGCCCGGCGGGAATCCAACGGCAGGCGGGCCAGCTCCGGCGACTCCGGCGGCAGCGCCGAGGATCCCGTCCACACCTACCTCAAGGAGATCGGCCGGGT
>DATJTU010000035.1:0-5116 GCA_035503015.1 Acidimicrobiales bacterium
GACGCACGACGGCGAGGGTCTCGCCTGCCGGCGCAACGTCCTCATCGCCGACGGCGTGCTGCGCATGTTCGTCTTCGACACGGTCTCGGCCCGACGTGCCGGGGCGGTGTCGACGGGGTCCGCCGTGCGGGGCGGCTTCGCGGGCACCCCGTCGGCCGGGTGTCGTGCGCTCGTGTTGGCGCCGGGGACCAAGAGCCAGGAGGAGATCCTGGCGTCGGTCGGCGAGGGCCTCTACGTCCAGTCAGTGACCGGCGTCCACTCAGGCGTGAACCCCGTGAGCGGGGACTTCTCGGTGGGGGCGGAGGGGCTGCTGATCGAGGGCGGGACGCTTGGTCAGCCCGTGCGCGAGGTCACGGTGGCGTCCACGCTCCAGCGCATGCTCCAGTCGGTGGTCGAGATCGGGGGCGACCTGCGCTGGCTCCCGGGCGTGGCGGCCGGCCAGACCCTGGCCATCGCCGACATGACCCTCAGCGGAGACTGATCAGCTCGAGCTCGTCGTGGAGGCGGCCGGCTTGGCTTCCTTGCCGCCGCTGCCCTTCGAATCGCTGCCCTTCGCGTCACCGCTCTTCGCGTCGCTGCTCTTCGAGGCCGACGAGTCGCTCTTCTCGCTCGACGACGAATCACTGCCCTTGGAATCGCTGTCGGAGGACCGCTTGCCGTTGCTGTTGCCGTTTCCGTTGGCCGCGGCCCGGGAGTCCGTCTTATAGAAGCCGCTGCCCTTCAGCACGATGCCGACGGCGCCGTAGACCTTGCGCAGGGGGCCGCCGCACTCGGGGCACTCGGTCAGCGGGTCGTCTGAGAATTTCTGGACGGCCTCGAGGTCATGGCCGCACGTCGTGCACGTGTATTCGTAGGTCGGCACAGGATCCCTCCGTCCATTGGCACTCACCGCCTTCGACTGCCAAGTCTACCCGTCGTGACGACGGTCGACGGTCCTCCCAGGTCGTAGACTCCTTCCTCGTGTCCGACCGCATGCTGGCCAATCTCGACCCGCTGGGCGGAGCCCGCATGGTCGACGTCACGCCCCGGGAGCCCACACACCGCCGGGCGCTCGCCCGCTGCCGGGTCTCCATGCTCCCCGAGACCACGACCAAGGTGGCCAACAACGCCATCACCAAGGGAGATGTGCTGGCAGCGGCACGGATCGCGGGGATCCAGGCGGCGAAACGGACGGCCGAGCTCATCCCGATGTGCCACCCCGTCCTGGTGGGCTCGATCGGGATCAACTTCTCGATTGGTGACGACTACGTCGAGGTCGAGGCCCAGGTCGAGACCGTCGACCGGACCGGGGTCGAGATGGAGGCCATGACCGCCTGTTCGGTGGCGGCCCTCACCGTCTACGACATGTGTAAGTCGTCGGACCGGACGATGACCGTCGAGCATCTGGCGCTCTGGGAGAAGTCAGGTGGTCGATCTGGGCCCTGGCGGCGGGCCGAGACCAACCACATCTGACGGATCAGTCGGGGCGGGGCCGGCTCACCCGGGTCCACAGCGGCGACGGCCGCGACACCATCACCCGGCCGCTCGGGCCGACGAAGCGCAGCTCGGCGTTGGCATCGCCCTCCACCCGCCACTCCTTCGAATGGACCCGATGGTGGTGATGGGCGCACAGCAGCACCAGATTGGGCAGGTCGGTATGCCCCGAGGGCGTCCACGGGTCGAGATGGTGCGCGTTGGTGAACGTCGCGTTGGGGCAACCAGGGAAGCGGCAGTGCCGGTCTCGTCGCCACAGCTCACGGCGCTGGGTGTCGGTCGGGTCCCGCGTGGCCCGGCCCTCGTACATGGTGTGGCCCACGTCGTCGTCGACGGCCAGGACGATGGTGGCGTCGCAGGCGAGACGTCGCACCGTCTCCGCGCTGATCAGCCCGCCTCGCTCGAGTTCAGCGCAGAGGGTGGAGTCGTCGTCGACGAGGGTGGTGAGCGGCGTGTGGGCCACGACGACGTACGCGCCCGGCGCCTGGACGGCGCCGTCGCGGCCGCGGCCTGACCGACCGCTCGTCACGACCTCGACGAAGGCGTCGGCGAGCCGTTGGTCCCAACCGGTCTCGCCGTCAGCCGGGTACGCCTTGGCCGCGTTCTCGAGACGGGCGCGGACGGCGGCGTAGGACTCCTCGGGAAGCTGGGCCGACACGGTGCGGCACGCGTCGTTAAAGCGCAGCGCGCGCGACGCGTGCTGATCTTGGGCGTCTCTTTCGTTCGTGCCGCGCCGGGAGCGGGCGAGCTCGGCCAGCTCGCGTACGGAGGACTCCTTGGCGACCTCGGTCACGGTGGCGTCGGTGCGCGGCCCGGCGGTGGCCGCGGCGACGCGCACCTTGTCGAAGCTGAGCGACCCGTCGCACAGCGCCGACGCCAGGTGGGGCAGGTCGAAGAGGCGCTCGCCCGTCTTGGCGTAGGCCCGCGCGCTCGAGGGGGCGAGCCCGCAGCGCTCGACCATCCAGGACTCGAGCGAGGTCGCACCCTCGGCACGCCAGCCCTGACGCCGGTCGAGTTCCGCGGTGAGCAGGACGAAGCGTCCCGCCAGGGAGGCGAGGGCCCGGGACGTCGCGGCGGCCTCCTCCATCAATTCGGTGTCGGAGAGGCGGGCGAGCTCGGCGTTGGTCGGCGGCGATGTGGGCGCCATCGAGGGGAGAACAGTCTACATTCAGCGGTCGATGACGACCGTCTCCGATGTCGACGTCGGCAAGGGGATCGTCGGCGCCGTCACGTCGGTCGTCGGGCGCATCGGCGGGCGCAACGCCGTCATCTGCCGGGCGCTCGGCTCGATGCACCGGGGCGCCATCACCCACGCCGACGGGGTGCGGCTGGCCGAGGCGGCGGACCAGGCCCGGAACCTGGGGATGCCGTTCGTGTTCTTCGTCGCATCGAGTGGCGCCGACGTCCACGACGGGGTGGCGGCACTGCACGGATGGGGGCGGGCGGCCGCGGCGATCTCGCGCTGCAGCGGGCAGGTCCCCGTCATCGCCGCGGCGACGGGGCCTGTCGTGTCCGGGCCGGCGCTGTTGCTCGGCCTCGCCGACATCGTCGTGATGAACGCGGACGCGGTCGCCTTCGTGTCAGGGCCGCAGATGGTGGCGGAGTTCACCGGCATGCAGGTCGGGCTCGGCGAGCTGGGCGGGACCGCGGCGCACGCGACGGCGAGCGGCCTGTGCGCCGTCGAATCCGACGACGTCGACGGCGCGGTGGCCGAACTGCTCGAGTACCTGCCCTCGAGCACCGACGAGATCCCGCCGCTGGCGCCGGTCAGCGACTCGGTGCTGCGCTCGACGCCGGAGCTGCGCGGCGTGATCCCGGACCGCAAAGCCGCGACCTACGACGCGCGCGACGTGGTGCGCTCGCTGTGCGACGACGGGGAATTCCGGGAGCTGTGGCCGCGCTGGGCCGGGCAGATCGTGACGGCGTTCGCCCGCCTCGGCGGGATGCCGGTCGGCTTCGTGGCGAACCAGCCGCGGATCTTGGCCGGGACACTCGACATCGCCGCCTCGCAGAAGGCGGCCCGCTTCGTCCGCCTCTGCGACGCCTTCAACCTCCCGATCGTGAGCCTGGTGGACACGCCCGGCTTCCTGCCCGGGAAGGACCTCGAGTGGCGGGGGATGATCCGCCACGGGGCCGAGCTGGCCTTCGCCTACGCCCAGGCCACCGTGCCGAGGCTCTGCCTCATCCTGCGCAAGGCGTTCGGCGGGGCCTACATCGTCATGGACTCACGCGGCGTCGGCAACGACATCTGCCTGGCCTGGCCGGGGGCCGAGGTGGCGGTCATGGGGGCCTCGGGGGCGGTGCAGATCCTGTACCGGGGGTTGGAGCCCGGGGCCCGGGCCGACCAAGAGCTGGCCTACGAGGACACCTATCTGAATCCATGGCCGGCCTCGGAGCGGGGTCTGGTAGACCAGGTGATCGATCCGGCGGACAGTCGTATCGTCCTGTGCGCCGTCCTGCGACAGCTCTCCACGAAACGGGAGCTCGTCGTCGGTCGGAAGCACGATGCCGGTCCTCAATAGGGGTTCACCAGGAGAAATACAAATTGTCATTCATTTGTAACGGTCCTGAGGTGCTTTCGACGCCGAACTCGGTAAAGGATCGGGCATGATCAGCGACGTGGTCCCCCCCACGGACGACTCACTGTTTGTGCTCGAGTCCTGCCACAGCACGTGGATCTTCGACACCGACAAGATGCGCTTCCGTCGCGTCTTGAAGGGCTTGGCGCTCGACGCCCACGCTGCGACGACCGCGTGGCGTGCCTACTACGGCCTCGAGATCGACCCGATCTCCGAGTCCTTCGTCGTGCTGTTGAACCCCGAGGGCACGCGATTGCTCCGCTCGTGGCGCCACGTCGAGCACTGCCCGCAGTGCGGCGGGAACCAGACGGCGGAACTGTCGCTCGACGAGCTGCGGAGCGCGTCGCTGGCCTGACGGCGACGACTGCGCGGACGCGCGTCGCCCCGACACTGTTCTTTCTTCTTGTAGGTGCCCTTGCGCGCCCGCTCAGAACCGGATGACGTGCGCCGCCGAGAGCAGGAGCACCGTCAGCGTGGCGGCCGCCGCGAGGACGATGAGCGCAGTCAAGACCCTCGAGACGGCGCGGGCAGGCCGGTTGGTGCGCACGCCGTGGGCGGCCGCCCGCCCTCGCACGTACGCCTCGGTCGCGGCGGGATCGTCGCTGGCGAGCACGAAGCGGTGCTGCTTGCCGTCGCGCTCGGCGACGACGATGACGACGCCCTGACGGCCGTCGGGCAGTTCGGACCGTTCGACCGGCGACATCTCCTCGAGCTCGGACCACGGGCTGGTCCACACGTGCTCGCCGTCCGCCTTGTCGAGCGCGAGCCCGCTGTCGATCAGGCTCAAGGTCAAGTGGGGGACGGCGACCGTGCCGTCGGGCCCCTCGGTCAGGAGGTAGACGCCGGGCACCGTCCACGTCTCCTCCATACAAGGGGGAAACGCTACTTCCACTCCCGGCGGACAAAGTCTGCATAGGCGTCCGCCATCTGCTCGGGGAGCAGGGGCGGACGACGGCGCGTGACGCGGAGTACGCCGGCGTCGACGGCCGGCACAGGCCGGAACGACGAGGCGGGGATGCGCCGCACGACGTCGAAACACCACCACGGCGCCCACGTCGTCGACA
>DATJTU010000036.1:0-11290 GCA_035503015.1 Acidimicrobiales bacterium
GCCGTGTGACCAGCCGCACCAGGGCGCCACGGCCGATGACGTCATCAAGGCGCAGGACAAGCACGTGCGCCAGATGGTCAACGGCGGCGACGGGGCGCACCAGCCCGCGTTGAACGACATGAAGGGGCGTTGGAAGCACCCTGTTGCCAACATGGGCTGGTACCGCCAAACCAAGCGGGATTTCGCCGGGTTGCCCGAGGACTGAGCGCGCCGAAGCCGGAGTGGCCCCAGGATCACCCCTTCGGGTGACTTTGCGGTTGCGACCGGTGGGTATTTCTCCTAGGAGCGAGAAACGAGAAAGAGGAGAAACTCCCATGTCTGCAACGGACAAAGCCAAGGACAAGCTGCAAGAAGCGAAGGGCCGGGTCAAGGAAGCTGCCGGGAAGGCAACCGATGACCGCTCTCTCGAGGCCGAGGGCAAGGGCGACAAGGCGGCCGGCGACCTGAAGCAAGCAGGCGAGAAGGTGAAGGACGCCTTCAGGAAGTAGGTCGTCTGGAGCCGCCCGCGCCCTCCGGCGTCCGACTCGATGACCTCACTCGTCGGGTGGGCGCGGGTGCCGCCGCAGGGTCCACAGCGGTGGTCCCTTCTTCACGGGATGGAGTTCGCGCTCCACTTCGTAGCCGAAGCGCCGGTAGTAGGCGAGGTTCGCCTGCTTCTGCGTTTCGAGATACGAATCCAAGCCTTCCCGGTCGGCCTCGGGATAGACCTCCATCTGCAGGGCGCCACCGATGCCTCCTCGCTGCTTCGACGGGTCCACTGCGAGGAGCGCGAGGTACCACATCTCGTCCTTGGGATGGACGTGCTCGATCGCGAAGAGGTAGCGCGGCCCGTCGATCAGTGCCCGTGGCCGGGGCAGCAGTCCGAGCAGCCCGCTGCGGAGTTGGCGGAGCTGTGCCGCGACGGAGAGCGGCCAGCCGCCGGGCTTCACGAAGGCGGCGACCCCGATGAGCTCGCCCGAGGACGCGCGTGCTCCGTGGACGACCGCGCCGGCGCCCATCTCGCCCACGGTGGCGCGGCAGAACAGCGACAAGAACCGCCGCCTGCGGTCCTCGCGCGGCATGAGGAAGGCGAAGAAGGGGTCGTCGGCGAACGCGGCGGCCCCGACCCGCCCGATCTCGTCGAGGGTGGACGACGTGAGGTCGAGGCGCTCGATGGTGATGCCCGCGGGCGGCTGCGAGGTCGGCACACGCGGGACGGTAGCGGCCCGACCGGTTGGGTTCCATCGCGTGCCGGCGGGCGGCCCTCCGCCCCGCCATTCGCGCGATCGACGGCGGTCAGCCGACGGTGATCAAGATGTGCGGATCGTCCGCCGGGTTCAACCAGCCGAGGACCGCGTCCAGTTCGGCGTTGGGCAGCGCGACGCACCCCTCGGTGTAGCCGACGGCCATGTCGTCGTGGAGGAAGATCCCGGCACCGTCGTCGGGGGGATTCGGCATCGGGATGTCGATGAAGTGTTGGTAGGGCTGGACCTCGGTCCACAGCGCCTCGGAGTCGCCTGCGTACGCCGGGGTCGTGTCGCACGACACGTGTTGGAAGGTGTCGTAGGTGGGGCTGCCGGGCGCCTCGTCCCACCAGTCCCCGCAGACCAGGTGGTGGTACGGGTACAGCGACGTGGGGCTCGCGGGGGCGTTGCCGTAGACGACGGTGCCGAAGGGGTACAGCCCCGTCGGGGTCGCGTAATCGCCGGGGACGCGCTGGGCGATCGGGAGCAGGCCCCCCGATCCGGTCTGGGCCTGGAAGGGTTGCCCGGGCAGCCCGGGGAGGACGATCGGGCCCCAGCAGCCGCCGGCCCCTTGGCGCCAGGCCACGAACGTCGCCGTGACGCTCTGGCTCGTCGGGGCGACGACGGTTACGAGCTGCGACCCGCCGCCGGTCTGGGCGAGCTGGTTCGGGTCGACCCCGTAGACGGTGCTCGAGTACTGCGGGCACGGCGGCGCCGCCGTCGTGGCGGCGACCTGCGGGGAGGTGGTCGCCGTGTCGCCCCCGGTGGTCGTCGACGTGGTGACCCGTCCGGAGTCCCGGCCCGAGAGCGCCACCTTCTGTTCCGCGGTCGGCGCGCCCGCTGCACTGCACGACGCCAGCGTGACGCCGAGGGCCAGCAGGGCCAGCGCGGGGGTGGCGACGCTCCGCCACGAGGTACGCGTCACGCGACGAAAGTGTACGAGGGACGAGCCTGTGTCCGAGGTCGCACGCCCCTGGCCTTTCGTCAGTAGTCGACCCGGAACCCGCCGACGAAGGTGAGCGTGTTGCCGTCGGGATCCTCGATGGCCGAGAGGCGCACGCCCTTGGTCGCCTCCTGGATCGGGCCCGGGGTGAGACCGCGCCCTCGAAGCACATGCACGTGCGCGTCGAGGTCGGAGACTGCGAGGTTGAAGAACGATCGACCGGCGCGCTCGCCGTCCACGAACACCTGGAGCCATCCGGTGTCGGTGAGGCGCCACTCGGCGAGGTTCGGCATCGGCCTGTTGGTGGGCGCCGTCCCGAAGAGCCGCTCGTACCACTCCGCGGAGACGGCTAGATCGGAAACCGGGACGACGGCGAGCACGTGGTCGATGGGCATAGGACTCTTCTACCCGGGCGAGGAGTCGGACAGCTCCTTCGCCAGGTCGTCGAAGAACGACCGCCATCCTTCTTCCAACTGCGCGTGTTGCTCCGGCGGCACGTGGCCACCCGACTGCGTGAACGTCATCTCGGTGCCGCCGTCGACCTTCGCCAGGGCGACGGTCACGCGTTCGAACTGGTCACCGGGCCGGTCGCTGAGGCTGAGCACCAGGCGGTGCGGAGCGTCCACTTCGAGGTAGGAGCCGTGCCATCCGATCTCGGCGCCGTCGGGCAGGATCATCCGAGCCCGCCAGGTGCCGCCGACGCGGACATCCATCTCGACGTCGTCCACCGTGGTCGCGGCGGTCCCGAACCAGTGGCCGAATTGCGCCGGGCTCGTCCACGCGCGCCAGACCTCCTCGGGCGACGTGGCGAACGTGCGGGTGATGGAGACGTACGGCGTGTCGTCGGTCATGGCTGCGGTCCCTTCTGTTCGGTCAGGTGTTCGTCGAGGCGGTCGAAGGAGGACTCCCAGAGGTGGCGGTAGTCGCCCAGCCACGCGCTGGCACCGGCCATCGCGTCGGGATGCAGCCGGCACGGCCGTTCCTGGGCCCGGCGCGACCGGGTGATCAACCCGGCGTGCTCGAGGACCCGTACGTGCTTGGAGACGGCCTGAAAGCTCATCGCGAACGGCTCGGAGAGCTCGCTGACCGTGGCCTCGCCGGAGGCCAGCCGTCGCACGATGGCCCGCCGGGTCGGATCGGCCAACGCCGAGAACACGTCGTCGAGGGTGCGATCCTCGGTGCCGGCCCCTGCACGCCCTTGTTCAACCATTAGGTTGTATAGTAGCGACCCGGGCCCCGCTTTGCAACCCCTTGGTTGAATACGGCGTCCCCGAACACGGGTGCGCCGCGCCTCGCCTAGTTCAGCGACCGCACCACCGTGACCACCTTGCCGAAGATGGTCACGTCGTCGTTGCCGTCGAACACCATCGGCTCGTACGCCGGGTTGGCCGGCGTGAGCACGACCCGGCTGCCCTTGCGGCTGAAGGTCTTGACGGTCGCCTCACCGTCACCGATGCCGGCCACCACGACGTCGCCGTTGTCGGCCTCGGGCTGCTGGTGCACCACGACGTAGTCCCCGTCGAAGATGCCGGCGTCGACCATCGAGTCCCCGCGCACTCGCAGCATGAAGGACGGCCCGTTCCCGGTGAACTGCGCCGGCATGGGGAGCAGCTCCTCGATGTTCTCCTCGGCCAGCACCCCGGTCCCCGCGGCCACGTCGCCGACGAGCGGCACGTTGTGCACCGCCGCCGCGCTCAGCTTGGCGCTGGTGTCGGGGTCGAAGTGCACCTGGATCGCCCGGGGCTTGGAGGGGTCCCGCGACAGGTAGCCCTCGCGCTGGAGCACGGCGAGATGCGTGTGGACGGTGGCCGAGGACGTGAGGCCGACCGCCTCGCCGATCTCACGCACCGACGGGGGATAGCCCCGGTCGCGCTGGCTGTCGGCGATGAAGTTGAGGATCTGCAGCCGCTTCCCGCTGAGGACCTCGGCCATGGCGTCCCTCCTTGTCTCCGTTCCCCCGCCGTCGGGTGGGGTCCCCTTCAGGGACGCCCACCCGGCTCTGCCGCCGGACCGCTCCCGGGGGCGAACATCCGTTCGTGAAGGACAAAGATAGCCAGCCAGGGTCACGAAGGCAAACATTTGTTCGCTGTTCGTCAGCCAATGCGGCGCCGGACGGCGCACGCCCGAGGAGCGTGCCGCGCGCACCAGGGCTCAGGGGGCGGCGGCCTCCCGGTGCACGCCCAGCTCCGCCAGCAGCCGGTCGCGCAGGGCGTCGAACTCGGTGCCGCCGATCCGGCGGGGCCGGGGCACGTCGACGCTCACGTCGAAGCAGATCCTGCCGTCGCGCAGGACGAGGACGCGGTCGGCCAGGAGGACGGCCTCCTCGACGTCGTGGGTGACCAGCAGCACCCCCGGCCGGTGGCGGGCGCAGAGATCGGCGACCAGGTCCTGCATCTTGCGACGGGTCAGCGCGTCGAGGGCCGCGAAGGGCTCGTCGAGCAACAGCAGCTTCGGCTCGCGCACGAGGGCGCGGGCCAACGCGACGCGCTGGGCCTCGCCGCCCGAGAGCGTGCCCGGCCACGCGTCCGCTCGATCCTCCAACCCGACCTCACGCAGCGCCTCGAGCGCGGCGCGCTTGCCGGCGGCGCCGCGCGGCAGCCCGAGGACGACGTTGCGCCACACGCGCATCGAGGCGACCAGCCGGGGCTCTTGGTACACCACGGTCCGGACCTCGGGCACCAGGACCTCGCCCGACGACGCCGGCTCGAGCCCGGCCAGGATGCGCAGGAGGGTGGTCTTGCCGCTGCCCGACGCCCCGAGCAAGGCGACGAACTCGCCGCGCGCGACGGTGAGGTCGAGGTCGTGGAGGACGCTGACGTCGCCGAAGGACTTGCCGACGCCGGCGGCGATCGCCGCGGGGGAGGTGGTCACGAGCGTCATCGGATCGCGCTGTGGCGTCGCCAGGGCATGGCGACCCGCTCGAGCAGGCGGACGAGGAGGTCGGCGAGGATGCCGATGAGCGCGTAGATGATCACGCAGACGACGAGGACCGGGATCTGCAGCAGGCTGTTCGCTTGCGCCACCAGGTACCCGATGCCCTGGTTGGCCCCGATGCTCTCGGTGAAGACGAGCGCGATGACCGCGATCCCGGCGGAGAAGCGCAGGCCGGTGAGGATCGACGGCATGGCGAGGGGCACGATGACCTGGCGGACGAGGCGCCAGCCGCGCAGCCCGAAACTGCGCGCCGCCTCGACGACACGCCGGTCGACGTTGCGCACGCCGTTGGACGTGTTGAGGTACATCGGGAACAGGGTGGCGAGGCCGATGAGGAGCACCTTGGCCGTCTCGCCGATGCCGAACCAGATGATGAACAAGAAGATGACGGCGGGATAGGGGACCATGCGCAGCATCTGCATCGGCGCATCGAAGAGCTCCTCGCCGAGCCGTGTCAGCCCCACGATGATCCCCAGCACGAGCCCGACGCCCGCCCCGAGGGCGAGGCCGAGCGCGGCTCGGCGCACCGAGACGGCGATATCGCCGATCAGGTCCTGGTGGCGCAACAGCTCCACGAACGCGTCCCACGTCGCCGCGGGCGTCGACAGCGTGGTCGACGGGATCGTGCCGGATGTGGTGAGCAGCCACCACGTCACGAAGACGGAGACCGGGATGAGCAGCCGGACCACGATGGCGCCCCGCCGGCGCCGTGGCGCCCCGCCGCTCGCGGGAAGGCGCACCAGCTCCGGTTGGTCCGCTGCCGTCGGGCCGGCCGGGGAGACCGCTTCTTCGTGCACTGGAGGTGGGGCCAGTTGCGTCACGGGCGCGGGCACCTCATGACGTGAGCCCGGCGGCGGTGGCGACCGCCTTGTTGAAGGGGAGGTCGAAGACCCCCTTGACGTTGATGTGGGACGAGATCAGGCCCAGTTTCTGGAACGTGTTCGCCTCGTTCTGTTGGTAGCTGATGATGGAGGGCGTGATCGGCGTGCCTTTGGCCTGGACGGTGGCGACCGCCTGCTCGGCCACCGACAACGGGACCCCGTACGTCTTGGTGTACGTCTGCGCCGCCAGCTGCGGGTTCTTCGACAAGATCGCCGACGCCTTGTAGAAGCGCCCGATGAAGTCCTCGATCGCAGCCGCTTTCTGCGGGTTCGCCAGCGCGGCATCGCTCACCGTGAGGTAGCCCAGTGACTGCAGGACGCCGGCGCCGGTCGCAAGGATGCGGATCTTCCCGGTCTGCTGGTCGAGCGCCGTCAGCGGCTGGCTGATGACCGCCGCGGCCACCTGGCCGTTGGTCACAGCGGTCGACGCCGTCGTGACGGCGAGGTTGTCGATCTTCACTGCGCTGTAGGGCACGTGCGCCTTCGCCAGCGCCTCCACGAGGAGGTATTGCTCGACCGTGCCTTCTTGCACCGCGACGGTCTGACCCTTCAGCTGGGCCACCGTCTTGATCGGAGAGTTGCTCGGCACGACGATGTCGAGGGGCGACTTCGTGGGGCTGGTGCCGATCGTGGCTGCGACGACTTTCACGGGATCACCAGCCGACTGGGCGAAGATGGTTGGCGTCTCGGCCATGTCGCCGATGTCGACCGATCCGCCCGTCTCGGCCGCGACGACGGGCGGTCCCCCGATGAAGTTGGTCCAGTTGACCGTGTACGCCGCACCTTTGAGGGCACCGGTGGCGGCGAAGATCGTCTGATACTCCTTCAACTGGTCGCCGAAGGTGATCGACACGCCTTGGAGCGACACCGATTTCTTCGCTGCTGCCGCGGCCGGGGTGGTCGAGCCGACGGCCACTGCGGCGGGAGCGAGGAGCGCGCACGCGGCCACGCCCGCGAGCAACGCGGTGGGGCGACGGCGAAAGAGCGGTCGGAGCACGTGGATTCCTTTGTCTCGGATCGGTTGGGGTTCGGGAGCGTTCGGTTGGTCTGGGAGTGGCTGGCTTCGTGGCGTGCCGCCCGGTCGCGTGACCGGCCGACCCGCGCCGACCGCGCCCCGCTGCCAACTCATGCAGAGCCGGGACATCTCGCGTCGGTCGTGACGGAGGGGCGCCACCCGGCCGCCGGAGCGGCGACGATCAGACCGGCGCGACGGTCAGACCTGTGTCGGGATCTCAGAAGGGCTTGTCGCCCCGGATCGTCACGCGCTGGATCACGCGGTGCGCGCTGCCGTAGTCGTGGATGGCGTAGTGCATCGTCGTCCGGTTGTCCCAGAACCCGAGGTCGCCTTCCTCCCAGCGGTAGCGCACGACGTACTCGGGCGTCGTCATGTGCCGGTAGAGGAATTGCAGCAGGGCCTCGCTCTCGCGTGCGGAGACGCCCTTGATCCTGGTGGTGAAGCCCGGGTTCACGAAGAGGTTCCGTCGCCCCGTCTCGGGGTGCGTGCGCACCACGGGGTGCTCGGTCGGGCGGAGCTCGGTGAAGGCCTCGCCGTCCCACTCGCCTTGGCCGACGGCGCGCAGGACCTTGCCGAAGCTGCGGCTGCCGTCGTGGTAGGCGCTGAGCCCGTCGACGAACGTGCGGAAGGGCTCGGAGAGTCCCTCGTAGGCGGCCTGGGTGTCCGCCCACAGGGTGTCGCCGCCGGCGGCCGGGATGACGATCGCATTGAGGATCGACCCGAGGGGCGGCGTCTCCATGAACGTGACGTCGGTGTGCCAGTTCTCGGGTTGGTTCTCGTTGTACTCCGAACCGGTGGAGCCGACCATGGCCCGCGCCTTGGTGTAGTCGATCTCGAAGACCTCGCGGTGGTCCTCGAGGCCGGGGATGACGGGGTGCGCCACCGTGATCTCGCCGAACTGCGCGGCGAACTGCTTGTGCTCGTCGGGGTTCAGGTGGGCCGCGGGGAAGAAGATGACCTTGTAGTCGAGGAGCGCCTGGCGCACGCTGGCCAGCGTGTCGGGGTCGAGCGGGCTTCGCAGGTCGAGCCCGCGGATCTCGGCACCAATGGTGCCGGAGAGGGGTGCGACGTCGAGCTGGACTGTGGCGGTGGTGGCAGTCACGGGCATCCTTTCTTCACGCGTCCGAGGTCTTCCTAAAAGCTGACTAAATCAATCGCATTTATACCTTATACCGGTCCGGGCCCGATGCAAGTCGGGGCCCCGCCCTGCTCGAGGGGGGCCTGTCACAGCGCCCTCGTACGGTGCCCGCAGATGCGAACGGCTGTTCGATCCACTGGTTGACAGCGAACAGGTGTTCGTGTTCCAATGTGCTTTCTAGCGAACAGGTGTTCGATCAGGAGGACGCCATGACGGTCGCATATGAGCTTGAGTTCGAGGCGTGCCGCCCCCGGCTGTACGCCCTGCCCGACCAGCCGGCGCGGACCGCACCCTCCCCCCTGGTGCACCGCCGCCGGGTGGTCGTGGGAGTGGCCGTCGCGGCGTTCGTGGCGACGCTGCTGGTGCTGCTCGCGCTGCCCATTCGCTCCTTCGGCGGGAGCACGCTCGCCCAGGCGGCACCGGCGCAGGGCCAGGAGTACATCGTGAAGGCCGGCGACACGTTGCCCGCCATCGCGGCCGAGGCGGACCCGGCGCACGCCGACGCGTTGACCGCCCGATTGGCGCAGGAGATCGGTTCGTCGGTGCTCGTGCCCGGGGAGCACATCTACATTCCCTGACTATCGTCGGCGGTGTGCGGTGTCCATGGTGTGGTGTCGATGACGACCGCGTCGTGGATTCGCGCCAGGCCGAAGACGGCGCCGCGACACGCCGCCGTCGCGAGTGCCTCGGGTGCGGCCGGCGCTTCACGACGTTCGAGCGCATCGAAGAGGTCCCGCTCTGGGTGGTCAAGCGGAGCGGCCTTCGCGAGCCCTTCGACCGGGCCAAGGTCGTCGAGGGGGTCCGAGCCGCCACCAAGAACCGTCCGGTGACCGACGAGCAGATGGAAGAGCTGGCCCAGGGCGTGGAGGACGCGCTGCGAGCCGAGACGACCGAACCGACCAGCCAGCAGGTCGGCGTCGCCGTGCTCGAGCGGCTCCAGAGCCTCGACGACGTCGCCTACCTCCGCTTCGCGAGCGTGTACAAGGGGTTCGAGGAAGCCGGCGACTTCCAGCGCGAGGCCGGGCTGCTCACCAAGACGACAGAGCCCAAGCGTAAGTGAGTGCACGCGCGGCGATCTCGGCCACGTGACGGAGCCCGCAGGCGCATGATGGACGCGACACCCGGTGTCGTGTTGGCCGTCTATGCCCACCCCGACGACGCCGACGTCGCGTGCGGCGGCACGCTGGCGCGGTGGGCCAAGGCCGGCAGCATCGTGCACCTCGTCGTGTGCACCGACGGCGGCAAGGGGACGACCGACCCGGCTGCGAAGCCCAAGAAGCTGGCCGCCGAGCGGGCGGCCGAGCTCCAGGCGTCGTCCGCGCTGATCGGGCTGGCCGGTTTCGAGAACCTCGGCTTCCCCGACGGTGAGCTCGTGGACTCCGACGCCTTCCGCCGGACTCTGGTCGAGCGCGTGCGCACGATGCGGCCCGACGTCGTCTGCGGGCACGACCCGACCGCAGTCTTCTTCGGGCAGACGTACTTCAACCATCGTGACCACCGGATCGCCGGTGCCGCCCTCCTCGACGCCGTGGCCCCCGCGGCGGCGCTGCCGCACTACTACCCCGACGCGGGAGCACCCCACCAGGTCACGACGGTCTTGCTGTCGGGCACGCTGGAGCCCGATGAGTGGGTGGACGTCAGCGACACCATCGAGACGAAGGCGGCCGCCGTCGAGTGCCACCGCACCCAGTTCGCGGGGGAGGACGGATGGGCGGGCGAGGCGGTACGGCGGCGCGCCGTCGAAGAGGGCCGGCGGGTCGGCGTTGGCTACGCCGAGGGGTTCCGCCGGCTGAACCTCGGTGGCTGAGGGGCGCGGGTCGCCCATGGCTCAGCGGCCTCGGCCGGTGGCCGCCACGATCTTGCACGTCGACATGGACGCCTTCTTCGCGTCGGTCGAGGTGCTCGACGACCCGTCGCTCGCCGGCAAGCCGGTGATCGTCGGCGGGGCGGGCGCCCGCGGCGTCGTCGCGTCGTGCACGTACGAGGCGCGCGCGTTCGGCGTGCATTCGGCCATGCCGTCGATCCGCGCGCGACAGCTCTGCCCCGACGCCGTGTTCCTTTCCGGACGGCACAGTCGCTACGCGGAGGTGAGCGCACAGCTGCACGGCATCCTGCGCGACGTCACGCCGATGGTCGAACCCATCGGGCTCGACGAGGCCTTCATGGACGTCGTGGGCGCCGTCCGTCTCTTCGGGCCGCCGGTTCGCATCGCGCACGGCCTGCGCGACCGCGTCCGCGCCGAGCTCGGGCTCGGCTGTGCGGTCGGCATCGGACGCTCCAAAATGATCGCCAAGCTGGCGTCGCGCGCCGCCAAGCCGCGGGCGAGCCGAGTTGGGCTCGACCCCGGACCCGGTGTCGTCCTCGTCTCGCCGGACGAGGAGCTGGCGTTCCTGCACGCACACGACGTCCAGGCGCTCTGGGGTGTGGGTCCGGCCACGACCGCTCGGCTCCACAGCCTCGGCGTGCAGACGGTCGGCGACCTCGCCGAGCTCCCGACGGACACGCTGGTGCGCCGGCTCGGCCGGGCCAGCGGGGCCCACCTGGCGGCCCTGGCCCGCGGCGAGGACCCCGAACCGGTCACCCCCAACCGCCCGAACAAGTCGATCGGGCACGAAGAGACCTTCAGCCAGGACCTCGTCGACCCCGACGAGCTCGAGCACCACGTGCTGCGCATGGCCGAGTCGGTGGCCACCATGCTGCGCGGCGAGTCGGGTGCGGCGCGCACCGTCACCGTGAAGGTGAAGTTCAAGGACTTCTCCATGCAGACGCGCTCGCACACCATGAGCCGGCCCATCTCGACCGGCGGTGCCATCGGGCAGGTCGCCGCCGCCCTCCTGGCGGGGATCGACCCCGGCGAGGGCATCCGCCTGCTCGGCGTCAGCGCGTCGGGACTGAGCAAGGGCGCGGCCGACCAGCTCGCGTTCGACCTCGGCGACGGGTTGGACCAGGCGAACGAGAGCGCCACGGCCATCGAGCAGTCGTGGCACGACGTCACCGCCGCCGTCGACGCGATCAGGGACCGCTTCGGGCGCAGCGCCGTCGGCTCTGCGGCGCGCGTCACCGACGAGGGGGTGCAGGTGCCGGCACGTCGCGACGCACCGTGGGGGCCTGACGTCTGAGGGCTCGAGCCGCGGCGCGTCGCCCTGAGGGCCCTCA
>DATJTU010000037.1:0-2032 GCA_035503015.1 Acidimicrobiales bacterium
CGAGGTCGACGAGACGTGGCAGACGGCGGGCCCGCTCCGGTTCAGGGCGATCGAGGTGGTCCACGTCCCCTATCTGCGCTGCTTCGGCTACCTCTTCGACCGCGGGGATCGGATCGTCGCCTACTCGGGCGACACCACACCTTGCCCCGGGCTGACCGAACTGGCCGAGGGAGCCGACGTGCTGGTCGTGGAGTGCAACGGCCGGCACACGCCACCCGGCGTGCCGACCGCGCACATGGACGAGGACTCCGTCCGCTCCCTGCAGGCAGCCCACCCGGACGTCCGCCTGGTCCTCACCCACCTCGGCGAGCAGGTCGACCTGTCGTCGCTGTCGGGCGTCACGGTGCCGGACGACTTCGAACGCCTGCACGTCTGAGAGCGGGATCCCGGTGCGCAGCCGGGACGGCTCGGGGAGCGGGGGGATGCATTCCGCGGGTATCACAACCTTCGTTAATCAACTCAACGTTCGTTGGATTTCGGAAGGTTGTGATACGCGCCCAGACCCATGCCCGGGGGACGGGCCCAGACTCCACACGGGGCGTTGCAGGCGAGGCCGGCGGTGGCAAGGACAGCGACTGCGGCCGGCACAGGGCGCGGCGACGGCCGCGACGGCGTCTAGCTAGACCCCGGCGGCAGCGAAGCGGTAGCCCACGCCACGCACGGTGGTGATCAGCACCGGCGTCGAAGGATCCGCCTCGATGCGCGACCGCAACCGCTTGATGTGCACGTCCAGCGTCTTGGTGTCCCCGATGTAGTCGGTCCCCCACACGCGGTCGATGAGCACGTCCCGGGTGAGAACCCGCCCCGAGTTCTCCACGAGGAGGCGCAGGAGCTCGAACTCCTTGCGGCGCAGATGCACCTCTTCGCCGCGCACGAACACCCGGCGCTGGTCGAAGTCCACCTTGATCCCGTTGGACTCCCAGATGCCGTCGGTCCCGAACTCGATGGAGCCCGCTGTCTCGCTCGCTTCTGGTCCCCCGGGCGTGCGCCGCAGGACGGCGCGCATGCGGGCGACCAGCTCGCGCAGGCGGTAGGGCTTGGTGACGTAGTCGTCGGCGCCGACTTCGAGGGCCACGACCGTGTCGATCTCGGTCCCCTTCGCCGTCACCATGATGATCGGCACGTGCGAGCGCGTGCGGATGGTGCGGCAGACGTCGATGCCCGACATCTTGGGCAACATCAGGTCGAGCAGGAGGATGTCCGGGGTGGTCTCTTCGAAGAGCTGCAGCGCTTCGTTGCCGTCGCGGGCCACGGTCACCCGGAAGCCCTCGTTGGTCAGGCCGATCACCAGCGCCTCGATGAACGACTCCTCGTCCTCGGCCAGCAAAACCTTGACCGGCCCCTCGCCCGGCGCCGCCCGGGGCCCCTTCTTGCCCGACTTCGTGCTCGCCTTGCTCACGCCACGCGCTCCGCCTGGATCGGCAATACGAGCGTGAACGTCGACCCCTCCCCCTCGCGCGACTCGACGTCGACCCAGCCCTGGTGGTTGTTGGCGACGTGGCGCACGATCGAGAGGCCGAGGCCGGTGCCGCCCGTGTCACGGCTGCGTCCGTGGTCGACGCGGTAGAAGCGCTCGAAGATGCGGTCGAGGTCGCGGGCGGGGATCCCGATGCCGTGGTCCTGCACCGACAAGCGGACGTTGTCCCGCTCCTCGATGCGCCAATTGGGTGAGACCACCGGCGTCGTCTCCGCCGGACCGGTGCCCGCCGCGTCACCCTCGGGTGCCAGCGGTGGCGGTGGCGTCGTGCCCGTAGCGGGCGGGGCCGCGGCCGCCGCCTCTGTCTCGGGCGCGTACTGCTCGAGAATTTCTGGAGTGAAGACCGGCTCCACCGGGCCCTCCTGTGTTCCCTCCGTTGCCGGCTGGGATTCTGCCGCGTTCTCCGCGGGGGTTGCGCGCACCTCGCCGGTGGCGGGTGCACCAGGAGCACCAGGCGATGCCGCCTGCTCCGGCTCCGGCTGGCTCTCCTTGTTCTCCCGGGAACTCCTGCGGGGGGACTCGACGCCGAAGGCGGGGAGCTGGGCGCCGATCGCG
>DATJTU010000038.1:0-10577 GCA_035503015.1 Acidimicrobiales bacterium
CGCCGTCGTCCGCCACGTCGTAGGCTCGCTGGCGTGAGCGCTCCCGTGGTCCCGAGTGGTGTCGACCACGTCGCCATCAACGTGGCCGACGTGCCGGGCGCGATCGCCTTCTACACCGAGACGCTCGGGCTGGTGCAGAACTTCACGCGACCCGACTTCGGGTTCCCGGGTGCGTGGCTCGACACGGCCAGCGGCCAGCAGGTCCACCTGATCGAGGCGGCCGTCCCCCAGAACGTGGGGCAGCACTTCGCGCTGGTCTTCGACGACCTCGACGAGACGGTGACCGCGCTGCGAGCGCGTGGCCTCAAGGTCAGCGACCCTTCCGACGTCGGCGCGACAGGACGCAAGCAGGCCTTTACGGTCGACCCGTGGGGCAACGCGATCGAGCTGCACTCGCGTCCTTCCCGCTGAATCCAGGCATCGACGGGGTGCCCGTATGCAGGCCCGCTGCATACGTATGCAAGCCGCGGCACTCAGGAGCCTGATTTCCGGCGAATTCAGGTCCCCGATACACCCCGAACCAACTGCCCCGAGAGGCGCGTCACTGCATAGACATGCAGCGCGCTGCATAAGAGCGCTGGGCGACCAGCGCAGCGGGAACCGCGGGCACAGCCCAGCACCGACTGCCGTTCCGCCGGGCACCGACCGCGGCGGTCAGAGGCGAAAGGGTGCGCTCAGTCGGTGACGACGACGCTGACGAGCTTGCGGCCGCGCCGCTCGCCGAACTTCACCGTCCCGTCCGCCGTGGCGAAGAGCGTGTCGTCGCCACCGCGGCCCACGTTGGCACCCGGGTAGACCTTGGTGCCGCGCTGGCGCACGAGGATGGAACCGGCGGTCACGGCCGAGCCGTCGAACTTCTTGACGCCCAGGCGCTGCGCGGCCGAGTCGCGGCCGTTGCGAGTGGAACCTCCACCCTTGGTCTTGGACATGTCGTGCTCCTCGGCTTCTCGGGCTGCTCGGCTACTTCGCCGTGATGGCGCTGATCTCCAGCGTGGCGTAGTGCTGGCGATGGCCCCAGCGGCGCCGCTGGTTCGACTTGGACTTGTAGGTCATGGCGTTGATCTTGGGGCCCTTCTCCTCGCCCACGACCTTGGCCGTCACGCTGGCGCCGGCCAGCTGCTCGGGGGTGGCGAGCACCGTCGAGCCGTCCACCACCAGTACCGGCTCCAGGGCGACCTCGGCGCCCACGGGCTGGCCCAGCAGCTCCACGCGGAGACGCTGGCCCTCGGCCACGCGCTCCTGCTTCCCTCCGGACCTGATCACGGCATACATAAGGGGGAAACTCTAGCGCACTAGCGCAGGACGGAATCGTCGAGGGTCACGCCCCGGCCCCCGCAGACGGCGCATTCGGTCGAGAGCGTCTCGAGCAGGCCCTCCGAGACGCGCTTGCGGGTCATCTCGACCAGCCCCAGCTCCGAGATGTCGAAGACCTGGGTCCGCGTCTTGTCCCGGGCCAGCGCGTTACGCAGGGCGGCCGCCACCTTGTCGCGGTTCTCGCGGATCTCCATGTCGATGAAGTCGATGACGATGATCCCGCCGATGTCACGCAGGCGGAGCTGGCGCGCCACCTCCTCGGCCGCCTCGAGGTTGTTGCGGTAGACCGTCTCTTCGAGGTTGGTCTTGCCGACGTTCTTCCCCGTGTTGACGTCGATCACCGTCAACGCCTCGGTCCGCTCGATGATCAGCGAGCCCCCCGACGGCAGCCAGACCTTGCGGTCGAGCGCCTTGTGGAGCTGCTCGTGCACGTGGTAGCGCTCGAAGATCGGCAGGCCCTCCGCCGCGCTGTCGTAGTACTCGACCCGGTCGGCCAGTTCGGGGCTGACGGCGACGACGTAGTCGCGCACCTGCTCGTAGAGCGCTCGGTCGTCGATGACGACGCCCCGGTATTCGCCGTTCAGCTCCTCGCGCAGGATGCGCACCGCCAGCTCGGGCTCCCGGTAGAGCAGGCCCGGCTGCTCGGACTTCTTGGCCTCGGCCTCGATGGCATTCCACTGCTCGAGCAGGGTCGTGACGTCTCGCTGCAGCTCGTCGGCGGACACGCCCTCGGCGGCGGTCCGCACGATCATCCCGTGCCCCGACGGCTTGACCTCGTCGATGATGCGGCGCAGGCGCCGCCGCTCGGTGTCACCGAGGCGCTTGGAGATGCCGAAGGCGCTCGAGTTGGGGACCAGGACGGCGAAGCGTCCGGGGAGGGAGACCTCCTGGGTCAGGCGGGCGCCCTTGGCGCCGATCGGGTTCTTGGTGACCTGGCACAGGATCACCTGCCCCGCCTTCAGCACGTCCTCGATGCGGGGCTGCTGGGACGCCCCACCCTCGATGTCGTCCTTGTCGTAACGTACGTCGCCCCGGTACAGGACGGCGTTCTTGGGGATGCCGATGTCGACGAAGGCCGCCTCCATGCCGGGGAGGACGTTCTGGACCCGCCCCCGGTAGACGTTGCCGTCGATCTGGTTCGTGTCGTCCGCCGCCCGGGACACGTAGTGCTCGACGAGCGTCCTGCCCTCGAGCATGGCGATCTGGGTCATGTGCGGCTGGACGTGCACGCAGACCAGGTACCGGCCCACCTGCTTGGAGCGGCGGTCGCGGCCCGAGCGGCGCCGGCTGCGTGCGCGCTTGCCGGCTTGCTCGTCGCCGTTTCGGGCAGGCCCTGCGGGCCCTGCCACGTCGGTGTCGCCGACCACCGGGGCGGTGGCCTCCGGCCGGGCCGCCTCGACCACGGGTGCGGGCGCAGCCGCAGGCTTGGGCGGCGGGGGCGCCGCCGGGGCGGGCCGGGTGTCGCCGATCTTGGGTTTGCGGGCCTGCGCGGGCGCAGGTGCGGCCGAGCTAGTGCCCGGCGCCTCCCTGGTGTTCGGCGAGGGGCCGTTCGCCGAGATGCTGTTCGGCGAATCGCCCGCCTGAGCCGGGCGACCCTGGGTCCGCCCCTCCGGGGCCGGACCTTCTGGGGTCGGGCGCGCCGGGGCCTGACCCTCTGGGGTCTGGCTGGTTTCCGTCTCGGACATGAGGGAAAGCCCTCCTCGCGTGGTGTGTCGCGTTCGCGCCGGTTCCGGGCCCGCCCATGGGGAGCGGCTCGAACCGAGCGCCGTCGCGTTCGATCCATTGATGCGTTCGGCAGGCCCGGCCGGGCACCACGTCGGTGCCGAGGGCCCTGATGAGGTCGGCCGGCCGGACGCCACGCGGCTGCGTGGCCAACTCCGCCCGGAGGTGACCCTGGGAGCCGGTCACCGACAGCGCCAGGATTGCCGGGCGGATGTCGTCGTCGGTCTGCCGGCCCTTCCGCTCTCTGCGGACGACGAGGGAGGGAGCAGCCAGCACTGTGCCGACCCGCTCCGCCAATTCCTCATCTGGCACGCCAAAGACCTCCAACTCCCAATCGCACGATGCTACCTCCTGCTGAAGCGATCCCTCCGCCTCTTCGACCAGCGCCGCGGCCTGGACCTCGATGCCGTCGGGCAACAGGACGCTGAGCGCAGCCGGGAGCCCGGCAACCGGGGTCTCGTCCGGCCTCGGCGCGGCCAGCCGCACGTCGAGGTATTCGCCACGTGACTCGCAGCCCGTCGGCAGGGCCAGCCCGAAGCTCACCAGGGGATGGGGCACGAATCCCTGGGAGTAGGCGACGGGCAGGCCGCTGCGCCGCAGGGCCCGCTCCCACATCCGGGCGACGTCGCGGTGGCTCGTGAAGCGGATCTTCCCTGCCTTGGCGAAGCGCAGGCGGAGACGGCGCTGGCCCTCAGGAGACACGGCTGACCAGCTGCACCGGGACCCGGCCGCCGTTGGCCAGGTCCTGGCCCGTGCCCTGGCTCCCGCCCGCCGGTGGCACGGCCGAGGCCACGACGTGCTCGAGCCCGAATCCCGTGCAGGCGCCGCAGTCGTAGCAGGGGGTCCATCGGCAGTCCTCCACGCTCACCCGCGCCAGGGCGTCCTGCCAGTCGCCCCACAGGAAGTCACGATGGAGCCCCGCCGAGATGTGGTCCCACGGCAACGCCTCGTCCTCGGCACGCTCGCGGTGGCAGACCTCCTCCAGGCTCAGGCCTTCGGCGGCGAGGGCCTCCTCCCACAGCGTGAGGTCGAAGCGTTCGGACCATTCCTGGAAGGTCCCGCCGGCTCGCCACACGCGCTCGATCACCGCCCCCATGCGCCGGTCACCCCTGCTCGCCAGCCCCTCGGCGACCGAGGCGCTCGGGTCGTGCCAGCGGATGGTGAGACCCCGGGTGCCCTTCGCCTCCGCCCGGAGCAGGGCGACCTTGCGCTCGAGCTCGGCCGCCGAGTCCATGCCGAACCACTGGAAGGGCGTGTGCG
Organism: Acidimicrobiales bacterium; assembly: GCA_035503015.1. Taxonomy (GTDB): domain Bacteria; phylum Actinomycetota; class Acidimicrobiia; order Acidimicrobiales; family RAAP-2; genus Bog-473. The sequence goes on from DATJTU010000038.1 coordinate 4,297, forward strand.
CCTTCGGGACGAAGCCGCCGACCGACGCGACCACGGTGACCGACTTTTGGTAGCGCCGGCCGATCTCGACGCAGCGGGCGCCGAGGTGCGCGATGCCGAGCACGTCCTCATCGAGCTCGGTCGGCAAGCCGATGAGGAAGTAGAGCTTGACCCGTCGCCAGCCCTGGCTGAACGCGCTCTCCACCGCGCCGTAGAGGTCTTCCTCGGTGATCAGCTTGTTGATCACGGTGCGCATGCGCCAGGTGCCGCCCTCCGGCGCGAACGTCAGGCCGGTACGGCGCACCTTTTGGATCTCGGCCGCCGTCCCCACGGTGAAGGCGTCGACGCGCAGCGAGGGCAGGCTGACCGACACCCGTCCGTCGTGCTCCGGGTCGTCGACGATGTCGCGCACCGTCTCCTCGATCCCGGAGAAGTCGGCGGACGACAGCGACGTGAGCGCGACCTCGTCGTGGCCGCTCCACTCGAGCCCTCGTCGCACCATGTCGCGGACCTGGGCCGCCGGCCGCTCGCGCACCGGCCGGGTGATCATGCCCGCCTGGCAGAAGCGGCACCCGCGCGTGCACCCGCGGAACACCTCGACGTTGAGGCGGTCGTGCACCACCTCGGTCAGGGGGACGAGCGGGTGTGCCGGGTACGGCCAGTCCCCCAGGTCGCTGATCGTGCGCTTGACCACTTCGGGTGGCGCGCCCGGTGCGGGCTCGGTCCCCACCAGACGGCCGTCCTCGTAGCGCGGCGTGTACAGCGCGGGGACGTAGACCCCCTCGAGCCGTGCCAGCGCGGCACGCAGCGCGGCGCGGTCGCGCGCGGCGGGCTCGGCGGAGGCGAGCCACTCCCCCATGACCTCGGTCAGCTCCCCGACGACCTCTTCGCCGTCCCCGAGCACGAACGCGTCGACGAAATCGGCCAGTGGCTCGGGGTTGAACGCGCAGTGGCCCCCGGCGATCACGAGCGTGTCCGCTCCGCCCCGGTCGGCCGCGTGGAGCGGGATGCCCGCGAGGTCGACGAGGTTGAGGACGTTGGTGTACACCAGCTCGGCGGACAGGTTGAAGGCCAGGACGTCGAAGGCGGCCGCCGGCACGTGCTGCTCCACGCTGAAGAGCGGCACGTCGGCCTCGCGCATGGCGGCCTCCATGTCGACCCAGGGGGCGTAGGCGCGCTCGGCGAGGGCGTCCGGTCGCTCGTTGAGGATCTCGTAGAGGATCTGCAGGCCCTGGTTCGGCAGGCCGATCTCGTAGGTGTCGGGGTACACCAGGAGCCAGGCCACGCGGCCGGGCCCGTGCACGGGCTGCAGGGATCCCTGCTCGCCCCCGATGTAGCGCGCCGGCTTGGACACGCCCTGGAGGAGGCGTTCCACACGGGGCCACAGGGTCTGCATCGCCCCAAATCTACGGGACGCTCAGCCGCCCCCCGCGGTCGTACTGGTCGTCGTGCTGGCGGAACCGCCGCTGCCGCTCCCCGGCGCGGTGGTCGTGGTGGTCGTCGGCGCCCCGAGCGGTGCGGCCGATGCCGGTGCGGTCTGGCTGGGCGGGCTGGCGGGCGTCGGGGTCGTGATCGCTCCCGCCACCTGGTTCTGGTTGGAATAGATGTAGTTGAAGATGTTGCGCACGAGGGGCGCCGCCGCGTCGGCGCCGTAGCCACCCTGGTCGATCACCGCGAGCACGAGGTACTGCGGGTTCGGGTTCGGGCCGAAGGCGACGAACCAGCTGTTGGGCTCCTCGCCGGACTGGTTGGACGCCGTGCCCGTCTTGCCCGCGAGGTTCCAGTTCGCCGGAAAGCCCTGGAAGTCCTGGTACGCCGTGCCGTGCGGGCTCGACACCACGCCCTCGAAGCCTTGGAGCATCGCGTTGTAGTTGGCGGGCGAGATGCTCACGTGCCCCGTCACCTGCGGTGTGATCTTCTTGACGACCTTGCCCGACACCGGGTCGACGATCTCCGAGGCCACCTGCGGCGCGTACCGGGTGCCGCTCCCCGTGGCCGCGTTGTAGTTGGCGAAGGTGGCGTAGGACACGGCCTGCTCGATCGGCGTCAGCACCGTCTCGCCCTGGCCGAAGGCCATCTCGATGTTGTCGCCGGTGAACCACGACGCCGCGTACGGGAAACCCTTCGGATTCTCCGCGTGCAGCTTCGCCCGCGTCAGGTAGCTGTCGATGCGGCCCTGGGCCTCACCCGGCAGGTCGATGCCGGTGACGGTGCCCTCGCCGTAGGCCGTGGCCTCGTTCTGGATCGGCGTCGTCCCGAACTTCGACTGCTGCTCCCAGAACTTCTCGCCGAGGTTGTAGAAGAACGCGTCGCTCGACACGGTCAGTGCGCCGGTCACGTTGTAGACGCCCCCGCTGTCGCCGGGGTCGTCGTGGAGCACGCAGCCGGTGTCGTTGTTGACCCCGGCCGCGGGGCACCCGTCGATCTTGAAGCTCCCCGTGTCGTCGTAGGAGGTGCTGGGCGAGATGAGCCCGTCCTGCAGCGCGGCGGTGGCCGTCACGAGCTTGAACGTCGAGCCCGGCGTGTAGAGCCCCTCGATGGCGTAGTTGTTCTCGGCGCCGCTCTGCTGGAGGGCGGTGAAGTTGGCCTGCGAGATCCCGCCGACCCATTCGTCGAGGTCGTAGCTCGGGTACGACGCCAGGGCGAGCACCTGGCCGTTCTGGGGGTCCATCACGATCGCGGCGCCGTTGGGCGCCGGGGGGACCCGGCCGTCCACCGTGTCCACGGTGTGACGGTCGGTCAGGATCTGCTGCTGGAGCGCCTGCTGGACCCACTGCTGGAGCCCGTCGTCGATGTTGAGCACGACGGTGTCGCCGATCTTCGGCGCCGTGGTGCTCAGCGTGCCCACGACGTTCCCGCCGGCGTCGACCGAGAGCGCCTGCCGGCCTGCCACGCCGCGGAGGTAGGGCTCGTACTGCGACTCGATGCCCGACACGCCGATCTGGCTGCCCTGGGTGTACCCGTCGTTGGGGTGCGCCGCCAGGTAGGTGGAGGAGATGTCGCCCACGTAGCCGAGGATCTGGGTCCCGGTCGTACCGCCTTGGGGGTAGGTGCGCTGCGCGACGGTCTCGACGCTGACCCCGGGATACTCGGAGGGATGCGTCTCGAGCTCGAGCACGGTCGCCGGCGAGACGCCCGCGGCGACGGGCACCGGTTCGTACGGCGAGTACTGGTTGTTGTTGATCGCGTCCTGCACCTGCTTCGGCGTCTGGCCCACCAAGGCCGCCACCATGCCGACGATGGCGGGGTTCTCCATCGCCTCGGCGCGCGAGAGCAGGATCTCCTGCTGCGAGGTGTTGGTCGCCAGGACGGTGCCGTTGCGGTCGACGATGGCGCCGCGCGGGGCCGGGACGCTCACCACCCGCACCTGGTTGCGGGTGACCGCGGCGGCATAGGTCTTCCCCTCCACGACCTGCAGCGTCCACAGGCGCAGCACCAGGACACCGAAGAGCAGGAGGACGACCACGCCGACGATGCGCAGGCGCAGGTTCGGCCTCGATTCCTCCTCCTCGGGGGACCCGACGATGGACGCGACGTTGACGCTCTTGCGCGGCCGCATCCTGGGCTGGCGGGCGTCGGCGCGCCACGACGAGCGCGAACGCTTCCGTGCCGGGCGGGACGAGGGTTTGGGATGGAGGCGGTCGCCCCGTATGGGATGGCGAAGGGTCCGCTTCACCAGAGCCTGCTGTCCGCCTGCGCCGACACGAGCGACCGGCGGTTGCTCTCCCCGACCAGGGCCCAGCGCATCAGCCGGCTGACCGGCAGCACGAACACCACGCTTGCGATGCCGACGACGAGGACGAGGCTCACGAAATTGATCTCCACCATCTGCTGCTGGCCGAGGATCGCACCGAGCACGGCGAACAGCATGTCCGCTGCGACGCTCCCCGCGAGCGCGGCCACCGGCTTGAGCCAGGTGGCCCGCGGGTCCACGGCGGCGGTCAGGGACCCGACCGCGTACCCGAGCAGGCAGCCGACCAGGGCAGAGAGCCCGAAGGGCGTGGGCAGGACGAGGTCGAAGGAGAGCCCCGCCCAGAATCCGACGATGGCCCCCGTCTCGGGGCCGTCCAGCAGCGCCGCGGTGATGGGCAGCAGCCACAGCAGATCGGGGTGGGCCCCGTCGATGCGCAAGGCCACGATGACCGTCTGCTGCACCATGAGCACGATGAAGATGACGAGCGCGACACGGAGGATCGATCGCGCGGTCATGTGGTGCTCGGCGCCCACTGCACGACGTCGACGTAGGCCAGCTGGCTCAAGTTGGCGGCCGCGTCGACCTTGATCGTCTCCTGGCTCGCGCCCGACGCGGTATGGAAGGACTGCACCGTCGCGACCGGGATGCCCGCCGGATACGACGCCGCTTGCAGCCCGCTGGTGTACATCACCTCGCCCTTGTGCAGCGGCGTGTGGGGCAGGACGAGATCGGCCGTCATGGAGTTGCCGGGGCCCTGGCCGTCGACGATCCCCGTGTACTGGTTGGTTGCGCCGAAGGTCACACCCACCTTGGACTGCCCGTCGGTGACGAGCTGGACGACGCAGGTGTGGTGGAACGACTGGATGACTTGTCCGACCAGTCCCCCGGCGCCGACGACCGGGTAGCCGACGTCGACACCGTCGGCCCGGCCCTTGTCGAGCGTGATGGTCGCGGTGAAGTTGGACGAGTTCTCGTCGACGGTCTGCGCCGTCACCGTCGGGAGCGAATTCAGGAACGGCAGGTTCTGGAGCTTGGTCAGCTCGCGCAGCTGGTTCTCCTCGAAGCCCTGCTCGGCCTGGCTCGCTCGCAACTGGCCAAGGGTCTTCTCGAGCTGCTCGTTCTGCGACTGGACGGACCCGTAGTCGAACGCCCCTGCGAAGAAGTTCCCGATCGGGCTGATGATGTCGAGCACGCCCTGGCGCAGCGGCGCATAGACGTCGTTGGCGACGGACTTGATGCCCGAGGTCAGGCTGTGCGTGCGGCCGTTGAGGTCCAGTGAGATGAGGGACAGCGAGACGACGACGAGGATGACGACCGTGAGGGTGCGGCGCGACCGCCGGGACCGAGGCACCCAGGAGTAACCGGTCGCTCTGTCAGCGCGCAGAGGTGGTGATCAGCACCCGCTTCAGCGCTTCGAATTCCTCCAGGCACTGGCCGCTGCCCACGGCGACGCAGTTGAGCGGGTCCCTGGCCACCACGATCGGCATGCCGGTCTCGTGCTGCAGCCTCGATTCCAGCCCGTGCAGCAGCGCGCCGCCACCGGTGAGCACGATCCCCTGCTCCATGATGTCCGCCGCCAGCTCGGGTGGTGTGCGGTCCAGCGTCACCTTGACCGCGTCGATGATGGCGGACACCGGCTCCTCGATGGAGCGGCGGATCTCTTCGGTCGATACGACGATCGTCTTCGGCAATCCGCTCACGAGGTCGCGGCCGCGGATCTCGGCGTGCAGCTCCTGCTCCAGCGGATAGGCGGAGCCGAGCGTGATCTTGATCTCCTCTGCGGTGCGCTCACCGAGCGCGAGGCTGAACTCCTTCTTCACGAACGACACGATGGCGTCGTCGAGCTCGTCCCCGCCGATGCGCACGGACTGGCTCGTGACGATGCCGCCGAGCGAGATCACCGCGACCTCGGTCGTGCCACCACCGATGTCGACGACCATGTTCCCGGTCGGCTCGTGCACGGGCAGGCCGGCGCCGATGGCCGCGGCCATGGGCTCTTCGATGATGTACGCGCGTCGCGCCCCCGCGTACTCGGCGGCCTCCATCACCGCGCGCCGCTCGACGCCGGTGATGCCCGAGGGGACGCAGATGACCATGCGCGGCTTGGCGAAGCGACGCTGGTGCACCCGGTGGATGAAGTAGCGCAGCATCTTCTCGCAGATCTCGAAGTCCGCGATCACGCCGTCCTTGAGGGGTCGGATGGCCTGGATGTTCGATGGGGTCCGTCCGATCATCCGCTTGGCCTCTGCGCCCACCGCCAAGGGCCGGCCGTCCTTGATGTCGACGGCGACCACGGACGGCTCGTTCAAGACGATGCCGCGACCGCGGACGTACACCAGTGTGTTGGCGGTACCGAGGTCGACGGCCATGTCACGGCCAAGCAAAGAAAGGCGGTTTTCGGCCATAGCTGAACTCCCGAGGAACTGCGTATGCGGGTGCCGGGGGACCCCCGACGCCCCTGACGGTGCGCCCACAGGCTACGGGACAACGACATGCCCCACAAGGCGGACCGCGTGCGACGCCTGTCTGAGCTGGGTATCCAAGGGGCATTGCGCGCGGCGCAGCTTCGGAGTGTGCGTTCCGCATACGGATCCGGGCGCCGAGCCGT
>DATJTU010000039.1:0-12418 GCA_035503015.1 Acidimicrobiales bacterium
CACCGGCACGCCGCGGCGGCTGCCTTCGGGCTCCTCGCGGCGCGCGCCGCTCACAGCCTGGTGCCGGTGCCCGCGACGGGCTGGCGCAACGTCGGGCGCGCGCTGCACGCCGACGAGTTGCGCGACGGCGTGGGCACGATCGAGGTGCGCGCCCCGTCGCCCGACGCGCCGGCCCAGGTCCTCCTCGACGGGGACTGGCGCGACGCCGGCCGCGCCGCCGGACCGGTGGTCGTGGACGCGACAGCCGCAGCCGAGCCGGCGAGCACGCCGACCAGCTCGCCCGACGCCGGCGCCGACGCCGGCACTGCGCTCGTCGTCGACCTCGTCGCAGCCGACGGCTTGCGGCGGCGCTACCGCGTCCGCCTCTCGGCACACCGCGCCGAGGTGAACGGGCCCGAAGGGCAGTCCAGCTTCGCGCTGCGGAGCGAGGACGACCCCGTGGAGGCCGGCGGGGTTGCCGGCGAGTGCCGCGCGCCACTCCCGGGCGCGATCGGCAAGGTGCTCGTCGCGGTCGGGGACGCCGTGACCGAAGGCGACGGGCTCGTCGTGCTCGAGGCGATGAAGATGGAGCACACGCTGCGCGCCGACGGGGCGGGCGCCGTCACCGCCGTGCACTGCGCGCCGGGCCAGCAGGTGGACGTCAACGATCTCTTGGTGACGCTGGAGCCGGCGTGAGCGCCGCCGGCGGCCGGCCCGAGGTGCTGCGGATCGGGAATTGCAGCGGCTTCTTCGGCGACCGCACCTCGGCCGCCAAGGAGATGGTCGACGGCGGTCCACTCGACGTCCTGACGGGGGACTGGCTCGCCGAGCTGACGATGTACATCTTGCACAAGACGAAAGAGCGCAGCGGCGGGTACGCCCGGACCTTCCTGCGCGAGCTCGAGGAGGTGCTGCCGGCCTGCGTGGAGCGCGGCATCACCGTCGTCTCGAACGCGGGCGGGCTGGAGCCGGAGCGCCTGGCCTACGCCGTGCGCGAGCTGGCGAGGCGCCAGGGGGTCGAGGTGCAGGTGGCGTCGGTGTCCGGCGACGACATCACCCCGCAGCTGGCGGACCTGCGCGCCGCCGGCGAGCGCTTCGTCAACCTCGACACCGGCGAGGCCCTGCCGGCCGACGCGGCGGTCGTGACGGCCAACGCGTATCTCCGGGCGCGGCCGATCGCCGATGCGCTCGGTGCCGGCGCCCAGGTCGTGGTCACAGGCCGCGTGACCGACGCCGCGCTGGTGGTCGGCCCTGCGCTGCACGCCTTCGGCTGGTCGGACGACGATGTCGACGCGATCGCGGGCGCGGTCGTCGCGGGGCACGTCATCGAGTGCGGCGCCCAGTGCTGCGGGGGGAACTACGCCTTCTTCGAGGAGGTGCCCGGGCGAGAGCGCATCGGGTTCCCGCTCGCCGAGGTCCACGCCGACGGGTCGTCGGTGATCACCAAGCACGCCGGGACCGGCGGCATGGTGAGCGTCGGGACCGTCACCGCCCAATTGCTCTACGAGATCGGGAGCCCGCGCTACCTGAGCCCCGACGCGGTGGCGCGCTTCGACACGATCGAGGTCGCCCAGGACGGCCCCGACCGGGTGCACATCTCGGGCGTGCGCGGGGAGCCGCCGCCGCCCACGCTCAAGGTCACCGCCAATCTCGACGCAGGCTGGCGCAACGCCATGACCATGGTGCTGACCGGCGCCAACGTCGCGGCGAAGGCGCGCTTCGCCGCGGAGACGGTGTGGGCCGGCGTGCCCGGTGGGCGCGCCGCGTTCGACGAGACGGCCGAGGACCTCTCCGGCGACCTCAGCGGCGGCGGCATCGCGTACCTCCGCCTGGCGGTGCGCGGCGGTGACGAACAGGCAGTGGGCCGTGCCTTCTCGGGCGCGGTCGTCGAGACGAGCCTGTCGAGCTACCCGGGGACCTTCTTCACCAGCGCGCCCTCGGGCGCCCAGGGGGTCGCCCGCTACTGGCCGACCACGATCCCAGCCGCGGTGGTCTCGCCGCGCATCGAGTGCGACGGCGTCGTCGTCCCGGCTTCACCGTTGCCCGCCGTGCGGGCGTCCACGGAGCCCGCCGGCACGGTCCCCGGTGGACGCGCGGCGACGAGGGCCGAGGAGAGGGACGCGGCGCACGAGCTCGTTCGGGTCCCGCTGTGGGTCCTCGTGGGCGCGCGTTCGGGTGACAAGGGTGGCGACGCCAACGTCGGGCTGTGGGCCGACGAGGACGCAGTGGCGGCATGGCTGCAGCACGACCTCACGACCGAGTGCTTCCGGTCCTTGCTGCCCGAAGCCGCGCCGTTCCGGGTGAGCCGCTACCCGCTGCCGAACCTCCGCGCGGTCAACTTCGTCGTGCACGGGATCCTCGGGTGGGGCGTGGCGTCGAACCTGCGCCCGGATTCACAGGCGAAAGGCCTCGGCGAGCTCGTCCGGGCGCGCCACGTCGACGTTCCCGTCGCGCTCGTCGCCGGCGGGAAGCCGGCAGCCCGTCTCGCCGCAGCGGCGACGGCGGCCGACGTCGTGAGCTCAGCCCGCCCGGGCTGAACGCCGGCGGGCTGCGGCGCGGTCTTCTGGCAGGATTGCGGCCGTGGAGTCCGCCCGCTTGGTCGCTCTCGTCGCGGGCATCGCGATCATCGCGTTCACCGTGTGGAATGTGTTCACCGCCCTGGTCGTCCCGCGGGTGACGTCGTCTCGCATCACGCGCGGGCTGGCACGAGTCCTCGGCAGCGTGACCCGCTCGCTCCTGCCCCGCCTGCCGAACTACGAGGTCCGGGACCGGATGCTCTCGTTCGTCGGCCCGGCCGCCATGATCCTGCTGTTCGTCATCTGGTTGTGTCTCATCGTGGTGGGTTTCTCGCTCATCATCTGGTGGGACGGCGGCTCCGACTATGCCTCCACCCTCGGCATCTCGGGTTCCTCCGTCTTCACCCTCGGCATCGCCAGCGAGCACGGTCCGGGCCCGCGGACGCTCGAGATCGTCGCCGCCGGCATCGGCCTCTTGGTGATCGCGCTGGAGATCGCCTACCTGCCGTCGATCTACAACCAGTTCGCCGCGCGCGAGACCGAGGTCACCCTGCTCGGCACGCGCGGGGGGACGCCCGTGTGGGGCCCCGAGATCCTGGCCCGCCACTACTGGCTCGACACCATGAACGAGCTCGGCCCGCTCTACAAGGACTGGGAACGATGGGCCGCGGCGATCTCGGAGAGTCACGCCAACTATCCCGCGCTCATCTGGTTCCGTTCGCCGGTGTCGACCCGGAGCTGGCTGGTCAGCTTGGTGGCGATGATGGACTCGGCGGCGATGTATCACGCGGTCAGCCCGTCCCAGACGCCGAACCAGGCGCGGCTGTGTCTGTCCATGGGGATCCGCTGCCTGCGTTCCATGGCCCGGACGCTGCACATCGACTACGACGCCGACCCGCTGCCGACGGCGGGGACGCGCCTGACGAAAGAGGACTTCGAGCGGGGGTTCCGGCGGCTCCACGAGATCAACTGGCCGGCAGAGCGTGATCTCGACGAGAGCTGGCGCAACTTCCAGGGCTGGCGGGTGAACTACGAGCCGATCGTCGACGCGCTCACCACCTTGATCAAGCCGCCCCCGGCGCCGTGGTTCATCAAGCAGCCCATGTTGGGCGAGGCGGAATGGCCCCTGGTGATCAACCGAACGCCTGAGGAGCCACAGGGAGCTCAGTCGTTCGGCGTGAGCAAGATCTTCAAGACCCCGTCGGCGCGGGAGTCGAACAGCTCGTAGGCGTCGGGCACCTGGCTCAGACCCATGCGGTGGGTGAAGGTGTCGGCCAGCCCGGCGAAGTGACCCGACTGCACGAGCGGCACGAGCGCCGGCCAGGTCCCCGGGATGGGCGCAAAGATCGTCCGCATCGTCAGGCTCTTCAAGAACACCAGGCCCATCGGGAACGACATCTCGGGGGAGAGGTTCACGCCGACGATCGAGACGGTCCCGCCGACTGCCGCGCACGCCAGCGCATCGGCCACCGTGGCGTCCGCGCCGACCGCCTCGATGACCGAATCGGCGCCGTGCCCCCCGGTCGCCTCGAGGACCTGGGCCGAGCCGGGCGCGACGCGGGCGTCGATGGGCTCGGCCCCGAGCGCTTCGGCCTGCGCCAGCCGCTCGGGCACCATGTCGACGGCCAGGATCCGCGCCGGGCCGAACAACGCAGCGCAGCGGACCGCCATGACGCCGACCGGCCCGAGTCCGACGACCACGACCGTCGCCCCGGGGCGGATGTCGGCCCGGAGCGCGCCGAGGTAGCCCGTCGGGAGGATGTCGGTGAGGAGCACGGCCTCCTCGTCGGACATTCCTTGGGGGATTGGCAACGCGAACAGGTCGGCGAAGGGAACGGCCATCGCTTCGGCCTGCCCGCCGGGAAGGTCGGGCATCGTCCCGAACGCGGCGGACTTCCCGGCGGTGCAGACGTGCGGTTGTCCCGCACGACACGGGCCGCACACGCCGCACCCGATCACACCGGACACGAGCACGCGCTCACCGACGCGGTGGCCGTGCACTTCGGCGCCGATCTCGGCGACCGTGCCAATCGCCTCGTGGCCGAGCTGGATGCCCGCGCCGGTCGGCGCGTCGTGGTAGAGGTGCAAGTCGGAGCCGCAGATGCCGGTTGCCTCCACCGTCACGACGATGCCTTCGGGTCCGGGGAGCACGGGGTCGGGGACGTTGCGCACCGCGACGGCGCGCGGTCCCTCCAGAACAGTCGCTCGCATCCCACGCACGCTATCGCCAGGAGTAGACTCGTCCCCGGTCGCATTCCAGACCGCACTCGTCAAGCGTCCAGCCGTTCCCTGCGCCGCACATGCCGCACATGACCAGCTCCGCATCGCCTTCGACCACGACCGAGCTCGACGTCCTCGCCGACGAGGACCTCGACCGGTTCTACGAGGTGGCGGACCTGTGGGCCGTCATCGTCTGGAACGACGACGTGACGACGTTCCAGACCGTCATCCAGGCCTTCGTCGAGATCTTCGGTCACACCGTCGAGCGGGCGGACCAGTTGGCCTGGAAGATCCACCGCACCGGCAAGGCGGTGGCGGCGGTCCGTCCCAAGGACGAGGCCGAAGCTGCGGTGCACGCGCTGCACCGGCGCAAGATCCAGGCGACGCTCGCCCGCGCCTGAGCCGGCGACGGCTCCGGAGTCTGCGACGGCGCCCGCTCCCGAAGCCGCCGGCCGCCCGTTCAGGTCCTTGCTCTGGCTCCTGCGCCTGCGCCGGCTTCGAGCCGCGCCGTCAACCTCGTCTTGATCGCGGGCCACTCTGCCGCCACGATGGAAAAGCGGGCCGAGGTCCGTACCGTGTCGTCCGCGCCCGGCCGGTCCGCCCGCATGATCCCGTCGAGCTGTCCGCCAATCCGCTCGATGGCGGCGCGTGAACGCTCGTTGCGGACGTCGGTCTGCAGGGCGACGCGGTGCACCTCCCAGACCTCGAAGGCATGCGTCATCATCAGCAGCTTCGCCTCGGTGTTGACCGGGCTGCGTTGGGCGGACCCCGACAGCCAGGTGAAGCCGATGTCCGTCACGTCGGGCACCCCGTGCCGCTGGTGCGTGGCGCCGGGTGGCCAGTCCCAGAACGCGATCTCGCAGAAGCGGGTCGCCCCGGCGACGAGGTCACTCCCGTCCGGCGCCGCTCCCTTGCGGATCGTCGCGAACGCGATGTGCGCGCCGGAGGCGACCTTCTCGAGCGCGTCCTCGACGTACTCGGTCATCTGGTCGAGACCCTCGGGCGTGTAGGTCCACTGGTAGTTGGTGCGGTCCTCGGCGGCGGCGCTGACCAGTCCCGGGATGTGCGCCTCGGAGAGGGGCTCGAGGCGAACGTGACGTCCCTCGAGTGAGAACGGCTCAAGCATGGGCGGCGGGCGTGGTGGCGTCCAGCGGTGCCGTCGGCGCCTTTCCGTCCGCGCCTGGAGCGCCGTCGGCCGTCGCACCCGCCGGCGGGCCGCCGTGCACGATGATGTAGTCGCGTTGGCGCACCAGCGCCACGGCGCAGATGACGCCCACGATCGCCACCGCGGCCCCGATGTCCATGAGGTGGTTGATCGTCGTCGAGAACCCGTGGTGGTACGCATCGAGCAGCGCGGTGCGCGCCGACTGCACCGGGATGGACGACGCGGCCTGCTGCACCTCGCCGGCGGTCAGCGCCGTCCGCAGCGAGGAGCCGCCGCGGTGGAGCACCTCCGTGCCGGCCGCCGACTTCTGGAGGGCGGCAGTGGTGTGCGCCACGATCTGGCTCTGGAAGACGGCGCCGAGCACCGCGATGCCCGTCGCGATGCCGACCTGGCGGAAGGTGTTGTTGGCGCCCGATGCCATGCCGCTGCGCTGGGGCTCGACGACCGAGATGGCGCCGTTGGCGAGGACCGGGTTCACCGTCCCGATGCCGATGCCGCAGAGGATGAACCCCGGGAGCAGCACGGTCCAGGTGGACTCCGGCGTGGTCGTGCCCATCCAGAGGAGCCCGCCCGTCACGAAGAGCATGCCGATGCCGAGCAGGAGGCGCGAGGGGACCAACACGGTGAGGCGCCCCGCGAAGAAGGCGACCACGAAGGTCAAGAGGGTGAGCGGCAAGAAGCGCACGCCCGCCGCCAACGGTCCGTAGCCGAGGTCGTCCTGGATGTAGAGGGTGAGGTACAGGAACATCGCGAAGATCGACGCCGCCAGCGTGAAGGCGACCACCGAGAGGCCGACGAAGGCGGGGATCCTGAACAGCCCGAGATCCAGCATCGGGTCGCCCGTGCGGAGCTCGTTCACGAAGAAAGCGACCATGAGGACCGCGGCCAGAGCCAAAAGGATCACGATGCTCGCGCTGCCCCACCCGAGATCGTTGCCCCGCACGAGGGCGAAGACCAGCGCGAACAAACTGCCCGAGAACGTGATGAACCCGACCCAGTCGATCCGCCTGCGTCGAGGGTCCTTCGACTCGGAGATCTTCGAGAACGTGATGGCGACGGCCACGACGCCGATCGGGACGTTGACGAAGAAGATCCACCGCCAGCCGATGCCGCTCGTGATCGCGCCACCGATGAGGGGGCCGACCGCGACGGCACCCCCGATCACCGCGCCGTAGATGCCGAATGCGGTGCCGCGGTCGCGTCCGGTGAACGCGCTGGCGATGAGCGCGAGCGAGGTGGCGAACATGATGGCGCCACCGACACCCTGCACGGCGCGCGCGAGGTTCAACATCAGTGGCGTCGTCGACAGGCCGCAGACGAGCGAGGCGAGCGAGAACACGATGAGCCCGATGGCGAACACCTCTCGCCGTCCGTAGATGTCGCCGACGACGCCGGCGGTGAGGAGGAACGCGGCCAGCGTCAAGGAGTACGCGTCGACGACCCACTGGAGGTCGGAGAAGCTCGAGTGCAGCGATCGCTGGATGTCCGGCAGCGCGACGTTCACGACCGTGATGTCGAGCAGGAGCATGAAAGTCGCCGTGCACACGGCGATCAGGGTCCACCACTTCCGGTCGAGTGCGGGCATTGGGGGAGTGTACCGAGCAGGTGTTCCCGCTCGTACACTGTGGTGTGATCGTCGGATCAGGCCTCACCATCGAGATCGGCGACCGCACCTTGCTCGACGACGCCTCCTTCGTCGTCGGCGCAGGCGAGAAGGTCGGCCTCGTGGGGCGCAACGGCACGGGCAAGTCCTCGTTCATCTCGATCCTGGTGGGCGAGCCCGCGACGCAGCTGCGCCACCGCGGCAACGTGCGCTTGCTCGGCTCCTTCGGGTACCTGCCCCAGGCCCCCGTCGCGGGCGGGCTCGGGCTCGAGCCGACCGGCTTCTCGCACATCCTCTCCTCCCGCGGCCTCGACGTCCTCGACGACGCGCTCGGTTCGGCGCGCAAGGCGATGGCCGACGACCCGTCGGAGGAGCACATCGAGCTCTTCACCGATCTCCAGGACCAGTTCCAGGGCAGCGGCGGCTACGAAGCCGAGGCGGTCATGGCCCGCCTCGCCGACGGCCTGGGCTTGCGCCAGGAGTTGCTGCTCGACGACATCGACTCGCTGTCGGGCGGCCAGCGCCGGCGAATCGACCTCATGCGCGTGCTCTTCCAGGAGCCCGAGCTCATGATCCTCGACGAGCCCACCAACCATCTCGACCGCTCGGCCAAGCGGTGGTTGCTCGACGAGCTGGCTCGCTTCCCCGGTGCGCTGTTGGTGGTCAGCCACGACCTCAAGCTGCTCGACCAGTCGATCACCAAGGTGCTCTACATCTCGAACCAGCGGCTGACCGAGTGGAAGGGCAACTACACGAAGTTCCAGGCCCAACACGAGGCGGACCAATCGCAGCGCGAGCGCGCGGCCGAGTTGGAACAGCGCGAGATCAAGCGCCTGTCCTCGCTGGCGGACTCGATGCGGGCCAGCACCGAGAAGCGCGCCCGCAAGGCCAAGGCGCTCGACAAGCGGGTCGAGCGGCTCGAGTCCTCGCGCACGCACGTCGACCGGCGCGAGCGCGCCACCACGTTCAAGCTGCCCGTGCCCGCCCGCTCCGGCGCGGTGCCGCTCGAGGTGAGCAAGCTCGGCGTCCGCTACGGCAGCAACGAGGTGCTGGCCGACGTGAGCTTCCACGCCGGGCGCGGCGACCACATCGTGGTGATCGGGCGCAACGGCGCCGGGAAGTCCTCCCTGTTGCGCTGCCTGGCCGGGGTCCAGGAGCCCACCAACGGGGTGGTGGAGTTCGGCGTGCACGTGACGGTGGGGTATTTCGCCCAGGAGCACGAGCAGATCGACCCCGAGCTCAGTGCGCTCGCGAACGTCAGCGACGCGGTGCTCACGGCCGAGCGCGACCGGCGCGCCCTCCTCGGGTCGTTCGGCCTGCCGTCGAAGGCGGCCGGCCAGTTGCCCGCGACCCTCTCGGGTGGTGAGCGCGCCAAGCTCGGGCTGGCGATGCTCTCAGCCGGCGAGGCGAACCTCTTGCTGCTCGACGAGCCCACCAACAACCTCGACCCGGCGTCGATCGTCGCCGTCGGCTCGATGCTCGGGGCCTGGCCCGGGACGATCGTGGCCGTGAGTCACGAGCGCGGCTTCGTCGAGGCGCTGCGCCCGACGTACTGCCTGCGCCTCCCCGAGGAGCGCTTCACCCACTGGCGCGAGGAGTACCTCGACGACGTGGAGATGCGTTAGCCGCTCGCGCTTGCGCGTCAGGACGTCCAGATCTGGGTGGGCCAGAGCACGCCTTCGTCGAAGGCGATCGCCTTGGAGCCCTGCAGGGTCTTGGGGTTGGCGAAGTTCTGCACCTTGGGGTTGGCCACCACGCACCACGTGTCACGGGCCAGCCACAAATAGGGGATGTCCTGGGCCAGGTACTTGTTGACGTTCTGGTAGTCCTTGATCCGCGTCGCGTGCTCGTCGGTCCCCCGCCCGCTCACCAGCGAGGCCTGGATCCGGGGGTCGACGTTGCGGGCCATGTTGAGCGCCAGCGGGCCCGAAGCCAGCTGCGACGTCCACCACACGTAGTTGAGGTCGGGGTCGACGGCGCCGAACTGGCGCCACAGGGTGGCCTGGTAGGTGCCGGCGAGGGCGTCGTTGATGATCGTCGACTGGGCGATGATGTTGATGTTCACCTTCATCCCGGCCTGCTGCCACGCCTGCTGCAGGAACTGCGCGGCGCGCAGCGTGTCGGGGTCGCTCGTCGAGTTGAGGTTGAAGCTCACCTGCTTGCCCGTCTGCTGCTGCACCTGCTTGATGAGCTTCGCCGCGCCGGCCGGGTCGTAGGAGGGGTAGGCGGTCGACGTGTAGTACTCGCTGCCCGGGAGGAAGAGGCCGCTCATGGGGGCGTCGACGCCCTTGTCGATGACCTTGGCGTACTGCGTCCGGTTGATGGCTTTCGCCATGGCCTGGCGCACGGTCTTGTTGTTGAGCGGCGCGGCCGTCGTGTTGAGCTGGACGCACTGCACCGTGGGCTGGCCGAGCACCTGCCCGCTGTTGTCGTAGTACGACCACTTCCTGTCGCCGCGGAACTGCAGCAGCGTGTCCGGCGCGTTGCTGTGGATCATGTCGACCTCGCCGGTCTCGAGCGCGTCGGCCCGGGACGAGAAGTCGATGATCGGCTTGTAGGTGATGGAGTCGAGATAGGGGTAGCCCTTACGCCAGTACTTGGGGTTCCGCTTCGCCGTCATGTGGCTGTTGGGGACCCAGTCCTCG
Source organism: Acidimicrobiales bacterium (assembly GCA_035503015.1). Lineage (GTDB taxonomy): Bacteria > Actinomycetota > Acidimicrobiia > Acidimicrobiales > RAAP-2 > Bog-473. The sequence goes on from DATJTU010000039.1 coordinate 10,129, forward strand.
AAGATGAACGGGCCCGTGCCGACGGGGTTGGACGTGCCGCCGTTGGGCGCGTTCAGCATGGACGGTGCCGCGACGTAGCCCGTTTGCGCCTGCGCCAGGTAGTAGGGGAACGGGGCCCACGAGCTCTTCATCGTGAGCGTCACCGACATCGGACCGGACACCGTCGCGCCCTGGATGTTGGTGGCGAACGCAGGGCCCGTCAGCGCGGACGTGGCCTGCTTCTCGATGTTCAGGTGCAGGGCGTTGGCGTCGAGCGGCGTGCCGTCGTGGAAGTAGATCCCGGGCCGCAGCGTGATCGTGAATTGCGTGAAGTCGTCGTTCGACGTGATCGACTGCGCCAAGTAGGGCTCGACGCCACCCGCCGCGTTGACGATGGCGATCGGGTCGAAGACCGTCCGGCCGTACAAGAAGCCGCCCTCGTCCCAGCGGGCGGTCGAGGGGTTGAACCCGCTCTCCTCGGTGTCGATGCCGAAGGTGACCGAGCCGCCGGTCTTCGGCTTGGCATTGCTGATGCCGTTCCGGCCGGAGCCGTTCGTCATGGCGGCACCCGCCTGGCCCGCACCCTCCCCGAGTGCGCCCGCCGCAGCGGCGCCGGCACCGAGTGCCAGGCCGCCGGCAAGGAACGACCTGCGATCAAACGACTGCGTCATCGCAACCCCCCAAGGTTTCGATTGCCCGTGTATTACGACTACGTCGCGGCACGACTGGCGGCAGGTTACAACTTCATGACCTTTGAGGGGCGGCGACCGATTGGGGGTCCCGCACAGGGGTATGGCAACCTGGGCCGGCAGGACGAACCGGGTCGAGCGAGACGCGAGGAGGAGGCGATCAAATGACGATTGCAGTCGGCGACCGGATACCCGATGTGAAGGTTTTCACATTCGGTGACAAGGGGCCGGAGGCGACGACATCGGCAGCGGTCCTCGGCAAGGGCAAGGTCGTGCTCTTCGGCGTGCCCGGTGCCTTCACGCCGACGTGTTCGGACCATCACCTTCCCGGGTTCGTCTTGCGGAGCGAAGAGCTCCGCGCCAAGGGCGTGGACTCCGTGGTCTGCGTCTCGGTCAACGACCCCTTCGTGATGGGAGCGTGGGGCCAGGACCAGAAGGTCAGCGACTCGGTGGTGATGCTGGCTGACGGCAACGGCGAACTGACCGAGGCGCTCGGGCTCACGATGGACGGCAGCGGGTTCGGGCTCGGCCAGCGCTCGCAGCGCTACGCGGCGATCCTCGACGACGGCACGGTCTCGTGGCTGGCTGTCGAACCCGGTCCCGGCCTGAGCGCGAGCTCGGTCGAAGAGGTGCTCGCCGCCCTCTAGGACGGCTGGGACGGCCGGAGGGCGCCCCGCGCCCGTTCGCCGCGCCTTGTTGCACTCTGCGTGCAACGAAGTGAGGCCGCACACGCCTGCGCCCGCCACAACGCCGGTGCGCAGCCCCCGGTGCGCGCCAAACGGCACAGCATTGTGCGTCGGTTGTCCGGATTCCGCCGTCCGTAGTCCTAATTGCCCTGGACTCCGGCGCAGCGCTCCCGCAAGATCGCGGGTAGGCGCCGCCGCGGTCTGAGCCGCACGTCCGCAACCGGGGACAGCAGGGGAGCAGCGGCGCAGCGGCGCGCTGGGGCAAAGGGAGCCGCAGCAGAGGGGGGAAGAGGATGTCGACGCCCGGCGGACCGCGTCGCGGCGGCCTTCGACGGCGCACGGGCACACTCGTGTCGGGCGCGGCCGTCGCCGCCGTCGTGGGCGCGCTGCTCATCGCCGCGACCGGCGGTATGCCTTCCGACGCAGCGCACCCCGGCACAACGAACGCCAACGCGTCCACCGACGCCGCGTCACGTACGGCCGGAACGGGCGGTCGCGACGTTGCCGCCGGCGCCACCGCCGCGACGGCCACGCACCACGCGAATTCTTCGGCTGCTTCGGCAAAGTCGAAAGCGGGCACTGCCACGGGCCCGGGGGCCACCTCGACGACCGGCGCGGTCAAGACGGCGACGGCCACCGCGCACGCGGCCGGCATGACGAACGCGGCCAACGCGGCGCCGGCCGGTGCGAAGGCCGCCGGCGCCAGCGCCACTCCCGGCGCCGCGCCGAGCACGTCGACGACCACGACCGGCGCCGCGGCCGCGCCCAACCCGAACGCGCCGTGCCTGGGCACGGCGCCGCTCGGCCTGGCCGGCAATTGGACGTGCACGTTCGACGACGAGTTCGACGGCACCAGCCTCGATACGAGCAAGTGGGTGCCCCAGCTCACCTCCACCAGCGGCTATCTCAACGGCGCCACCGCGTGCTACGTCGACA
>DATJTU010000040.1:0-22842 GCA_035503015.1 Acidimicrobiales bacterium
GTCGCGGTCGGCGGGGGCATCGTGACCGACGTCGCCGGCTTCGCTGCGGCGACGTACCACCGCGGCACGGCCTACGTGAACGTGGCGACCTCGCTGCTGGCCCAGGTCGACGCGGCGATCGGCGGCAAGACCGGAGTGAACCTGCCCGAAGGCAAGAACCTGGTGGGGTCGTTCTGGCAGCCCGAGGCCGTGCTGTGCGACACCGAGACGCTGTCGTCGCTCCCGCCGCGCGAGCTGGCGTGCGGACGGGGCGAGATCGCCAAGTACGCGTTCTTGGGCGACGCACCGCAGGCCGACCACCCGGTCGAGGAGCAGGTCGCGCGCTGCGCCGCCATCAAGGCCGCGATCGTCTCCGAGGACGAGCGCGAGGGCGGGCGCCGCATGGTGCTGAACTACGGGCACACGTTGGCCCACGCGATAGAGGCGGCCGCCTTGGCGGACCACAACGACTGGGACGTGCGCCACGGCGAGGCAGTGGCGATCGGGCTGGTGTTCGCCGCGCTCCTGGCCGAGCGCCTGGGTCGCATCGACACCACCAGGGTCGAGGAGCACCGCCGCGTGATCGGGAGCTTCGACCTCTCGACCGACCTCCCGCGCGGTGCGAACGCGGAGGAGTTGCTCACCTTCATGGGGCGCGACAAGAAGGCGCAGCAGGATTTGACGTTCGTGTTGGACGGGCCGAGGGGGGTCGAGCCCGTTCGTGGCGTGGCGGTCTCCGACGTGGTCGCTACCCTTGCGGCCATGGGTGCGCGCGCATGAGCCTCGTCCTGCTCTTGTCCGGACCGAACCTCAACCTGCTGGGGGAGCGCGAGCCTGCCGTGTACGGGACCGACACTCTGGCCGACCACGTGAAGCGGGCCGAGGCCGCCGCCGCCAAGCACGGCCTCGAGCTCGAGCACACGCAGTCGAATCACGAGGGCGACCTCGTCGAGGCGGTCCACGGCGCGCGGGGCCGAGCAGCCGCGCTGGTGATCAACGCCGGCGCGCTGAGCCACACGTCGTGGTCGCTCCACGACGCGGTGGCCGCCTTCGACGGGCCGGTGGTGGAGCTCCATCTCTCGAATCCCGCCGGGCGGGAGCCGTTCCGGCACATCTCGGTGCTGGCACCGGTCAGCGCCGGGGTCGTCGCCGGCTTCGGCGGGCTCGGCTACGAGCTGGCAATCGACGCCGTGGCCGCACTGCTCGACCAGGCGCACGGCTAGGCCAATGCATCGCACCACGATCCAATCGCACGACGATCCTTTCGAGGCCGAGACGATGGCGCCGAGACGACGGCTTTCGATGACAGCCAGACGATGACCCAGACGATGACCCAGACGATGACATGGAGCGGGAAGGACACCCGATGACGACGGCCAGGACCACCAGCAGGACCGCCAACCCGTACACACCCGCCACCACGCCGCTGCCACCGATCACGGTGACGGGGAGGCTCGATCGGCTGCGTCACGCGTTCGACGAGCACGAGATCGACGCCCTCGTCATCACGACGCTGGCCAACATCCGTTACCTGACAGGATTCTCGGGCTCGGCGGGGGTGCTCACCGTGACCCGTGACGCCGCCCTCTTGACGACCGACGGTCGCTACCGCACCCAGTCGGCCGAACAGATCGATCGCGCCGGCGCGGCGGGTCAGGTCGACATCACGATCGGGCCGGTGTCCGAGCAGCGCACGGCGGCCAAGCTGCTGCTCGGTGGGGAGGAGAACACCGACCGCGTCGGGCTCGAGGGCGACAACGTGACCTGGAACGCGCAGCTCACATGGGCGGACCTGGTCGGCGGCGACCGCCTGGTGCCGACGTCCAACGCGGTCGAGGCACTGCGGGCGAGCAAGGACGGCGCCGAGATCGCGCGCATGGAACGCGCCGCGGCCATCGCGGACGCCGCGCTCTTCGAGGTGCTGCCCCTCATGGGCCAGGGCGTGACCGAGGAGCACTTCGCCCTCGAACTCGACACGGCGATGCGCCGTGGCGGTGCCGAGAGCACCGCGTTCGAGACGATCGTCGCCGCCGGGGAGAACTCGGCCAAGCCGCACCACCACCCCGGCGGACGCCGCATCAACCAGGGCGACCCTGTCGTGGTCGACTTCGGGGCGACGTTCGAGGGCTACCGCTCCGACATGACGCGCACGTTCTGCGTCGACGCCGAGCCCGAAGGCGAGCTCGCGCGCATCTTCGAGGTCGTCCAGACGTCGCAGGCGGCCGGCGCACGGGCGGTGCGTCCCGGGATCAGCGCGAAGGAGGTCGACGACGTCTGCCGGCAGATCATCCGCGACGCCGGGTGGGCCGAGCGCTTCGAGCACGGCACCGGGCACGGTGTCGGCCTCGACATCCACGAGGCCCCGACGGTCTCCCAGCTCGGCACTGCTATCCTCGCTCCTGGTTTTGTCGTCACCGTCGAGCCCGGCGTCTACGTTCCGGGGCACGGCGGTGTCCGCGTGGAAGACACCCTCGTCGTCACCGAGGAGGGCGCACGCGCCCTCACCCGATTCACAAAGGACATCCATGGCAGTCTCGACCAATGACCTGAAGAACGGCATGAGCCTGGACCTGCCCGAGGGCTTGTTCAGCGTCGTCGAGTTCCAGCACGTCAAGCCCGGCAAGGGCGGCGCGTTCGTACGCACCAAGCTGAAGAACGTGCGCAGCGGCGCGGTGATCGAGCGCACCTACCGGGCTGACGAGAAGCTCGAGCAGGCGATCATCGAGAAGCGCGACATGCAGTTCCTCTATCGCGACGGCGCGGACTTCGTCTTCATGGACACGACAACGTACGAGCAGATGACCGCGTCGCCGGACTTGCTCGGTGACGCACCGAACTTTCTCAAGGAAGGCGACCAGGCCAACCTGCAGATGTACAACGGCGAGATCGTCGGCGTGGACCTGCCCGCCGCCGTCGAGCTGACCGTCACCGAAACCGAACCCGGCATCCAGGGTGATCGCGTCTCGGGCGCCCGCAAGCCCGCCACGCTCCAGACGGGTCTCGTCGTCCAGGTGCCGCTCTTCGTCAACACGGGCGACCTGCTCAAGGTGGACACCCGCTCCGGCGAGTACCTGACCCGGGCCTGAGGCCCGGCCTCGAGCTCGAGGCGCTCGATGCCCGACGCCGCACCCCGGCACCAGCAGCGCGAACGAGCGCTCTCCTTGCTCTACGAGGCCGAGCTCAAGGGCGAAAGCCCGCGCGTTGTCGTCGACGGCTTGCCGGTCCCACCCGACCCCTATGTCCGCACGCTGGTGGAGCACGTCGCGACGTGCCAGCCCGAGGCGGACGAGCGGATCGCCGCAGCAGCGGTGGGCTGGCCGCTCGAGCGCCTGGCAGTCGTCGACCGCCTCGTCCTGCGTCTTGCGGTGGCGGAGTTGCTCGACCCCGACGGCCCGCCGACAGCGGTCGTGATCGACGAAGCCGTGGAGCTGGCAAAGGTCTACTCGACCGACGATTCGGGACGATTCGTGAACGGCGTGCTCTCGACGATCGCGGCCGACCTCGGCCGCGCCGCGTCCTGAGGCCACCCTGGTCGAGACGGGGCGGGCCGCGCTAGGGTAGGCACCTGACCGTGAAGTGGGTCCTGTGAGGCTCACACGGCAGGAGGAGCAGTGGCCGAACGCGAGCGCAGTCATACGCGACCCCTCGGGGGCGTGTTCGTGGCCCACTCCCAAGTCCTGAGCGCACCGGACGTGCAGCGCGCCCTGACGCGCATGTCCCACGAGGTCGTCGAGCGCAACGGCGGTATCGACGACGTCGTGCTGGTGGGTCTGCAGACCGGCGGCGTGCCCCTGGCCAGCAGGATGGCGGAGAACCTGCGTCAGATCGAGGGCTCCGAGTCGCTCGAGCTCGGCACCCTCGACGTCGCGTTCTACCGCGACGACATCGGGCTGCGCCCTGTCCTGCCCGAGGCGGTGACCGACATCCCCGTCGACCTCGCCGGACGGGTCGTCGTGCTGGTCGACGACGTCCTCTTCACCGGCCGGACGATCCGGGCCGCGCTGAACGCCCTCAGCGACTTCGGGCGGGCGCGGGCCATCCAGTTGGCCGTCATGGTCGACCGCGGCCACCGGGAGCTGCCGATCCGCCCCGACTACGTGGGCAAGAACCTCCCGACGCGGCGGGAGGAGATGGTCGACGTCGGCGACGACGGCGTGTGGATCGGCACCCTGGAGGAGAAATGACGGCGGCCCGCGGACCCGAGGCGCCCCAGCGCCAGGTGCGCCCGCCGGCGCCCCAGCACGTGCTGTCGGTCGCCGATCTCGGGACCGAGGGGATCGCCGAGGTCCTGCGCGTGGCCGAGGCTTTCGCCGAGGTCGAGCGGCGTTCGGTGCCCAAGGTGCCGACCCTGCGCGGGAAGGTCGTCGCCACGTTGTTCTTCGAGGAGTCGACCCGCACTCGGCTCTCGTTCGAGACGGCCGCGAAGCGGCTCTCGGCCGACGTGCTGTCCCTCGCCGTCGCCAGTTCGTCGGTGAAGAAGGGGGAGAGCCTGCGCGACACGGTCGAGACCGTCGAGGCGCTCGGCATCGACGCCGTGATCATCCGCCACAGTTCGGCGGGGGCACCGCACCAGGTGGCGCGCTGGGTGGAGCGGGCCCACGTCGTCAACGCCGGCGACGGCTGGCACGAGCACCCGACGCAGGCGCTCATCGACTGCTTCACGGTGCGCCAGGTCCTGGCCGAGCGCAAGGGCGCCGCACCCGACGAGCTCGGTGTCGGCTGCTTCGAAGGGCTACGCGTGCTGATCGTCGGCGACATCCGCCACAGCCGGGTCGCGCGCTCAGAGGTGTTGGCGTACTCAGCGCTCGGCGCGCGGGTGACGCTGGCCGCGCCGGGCAGCCTGCTGCCTCCCTCGCTCGAGGACTGGCCGGTCGACGTCGCGACCGATCTCGACGCCGCCCTCGGCGACGCCGAGGTGGTCTCGCTCCTGCGGCTCCAGGCGGAGCGCGGGAGCGGGTCCTTCGTGCCGAGCCTGCGCGAGTACACCGCCCGGTGGGGACTGACGGCGGAGCGGGCGAGCCGCCTCGACCCGAGTGCGATCGTGACGCACCCCGGCCCCATGGTGCGCGGTGTCGAGATCGCGTCCGATGTGGCCGACCTGCCGTGCACCGTCGTCACCCAGCAGGTCGCCAACGGGGTCGCGGTGCGCATGTCGATCCTGTTCCTGCTGCTGGGCGGGGAGCTCCCCGGACCGGCGGAGGTCGCCGCCGTTGCCTGAGGTGACCCTCGTGATCCGCGGCGGGACCGTGGTCGGCCCCGACGGGCTGGCACGCCGAGACGTGGCCGTCGGCGGCGGTGTCGTCGTCGCGCTCGACGAGACCGTCGAGGCGCCGGGCGGCGCGCATGTCCTCGACGCCGCCGGTTGCCTGGTGGGTCCGGGCCTCGTCGACCTGCACACGCACCTGCGCCAGCCCGGCCGCGAGGAGGCCGAGACAATCGAGACCGGCGCGCGCGCTGCCGCGCTCGGCGGTTTCACGGCCGTCGTCGCCATGCCCAACACCGAGCCACCGATCGATTCCGCCGGCGTCGCGTCCGAAGTCCTGGCGCTCGGGAGGGGCTGTGCGGCCGACGTCGCCGTCGCGGGTGCCATCACCGTGGGCAGGGAGGGGCGGGCGCTGGCACCGCTCGGCGAGCTCGCCGACCTCGGCGTCACACTCTTCACGGACGACGGCGCGGGCGTGCAGGACGGCGCGCTGATGCGCAGGGCGCTCGACTACGCGAAGGGCCTCGGCGTGACACTGGCCCAGCACTGCGAGGACGCCTCGCTCGCGGGCGGTGGCTCGATGCACGAGGGGGCGTGGTCGAGCCGGCTGGGCATACCCGGCATGCCCGCCGCAGCCGAAGAGGCGATGGTCGCGCGCGACATTGCGCTGGTGCGCCTGACCGGCGCGTCGGTGCACTTCTTGCACCTCTCGACGGCGGGCTCGGTCGATCTCGTCCGCCGGGCCAAGGAGGAGGGGCTGCCTGTGACCGCCGAGGCCGCGCCCCATCACATGCTCCTCACCCACGCCGAGGTGGCCGGCTACGACCCGGTCTTCAAGGTGAACCCACCGCTGCGCACCGACGACGACGTCAGCGCGGTGATCGCGGGCCTCTGCGACGGCACGATCGATGCCGTCGCGACGGACCACGCGCCCCACGCTCCCGAGTCCAAGGACGCGCCCTTCGACGAGGCGCCGCCCGGCATGCTCGGCCTGCAGACGGCACTGCCCGTCGCCTGGCAGGTGCTGTCGCCCCTCCTCCCGCCCGAGCGGGTGTTCGCGTTGCTGAGCTCCCAACCCGCCGCGATCGCGCGGTTGACCGCGATGGATCCGCGCCCCGGCGGCCACAGCGCGCAGGGGGGGCCGCTCGACGTGGGGGCCGCAGCGAACGTGTGCGTGTTCGACCCCACGGCGACGACGGTCGTCGACCCGGCGCGGCTGGCCAGCAGGAGCCGCAACACGCCCTACGCGGGGCGGACGCTCGGTGGCGCCGTGCGTCACACGATCCTGCGCGGCGAGCCGGTCGTGATCGACGCGGTGGCACAGCGGTGAGCGGCGGTCGGCCCAGCAGTGCACGTCCGCCGTCCTTGCTGGTCACCGCGGACGGCGCCGTGTTCGCCGGTGAGGCGGCCGGCGCGCCCGCGGCCGTGGCCACGGGCGAGCTCGTGTTCAACACGGCGATGAGCGGCTACCAAGAGGTGATCACCGACCCGTCGTACGCAGGGCAGGTGATCTCGTTCACCAGCACGCACATCGGCAACTACGGCACCAACGCAGCCGACGACGAGGCGCCCGTTCCGCACTGCCGCGGCGTGGTCGTGTGCGATCTCGCGGACGAGCCGTCGAACTGGCGCGCCACCGAGGCGCTCGAACCGTTCCTCGTCCGTCACGGCGTGCCCGCCATGACCGGGGTCGACACGCGCCGGCTCGCCCGCCACGTCCGCCAAGCCGGCGCGGTGCCCTGCGCCTTCGGTACGGCGCCGGAGGCGGAGTTGCGCGCCGCCGCGTCGACGGCCCTTGGCACCGACGGGCTCGACCTCGTCTCCGACGTCACCGCCGCGCACCCGAGCGTCCACGCCGGCACGGGGCCCGGCGCGGCCAGCGGCCTGCGCATCGTGGCCTTCGACTTCGGCGTCAAGACGACGATGGTGTCGTTGCTCACCACGCTCGGCACCGTGACCGTCGTGCCGGCCGGGACGACGGCCGGCGAGGTCATGGCGCTCGAGCCCGACGGCGTGTTCCTCTCCAACGGCCCGGGCGATCCGGCGGCGCTGCCCGGCCCGATCGGCACGGTCGCCGACCTCGTCGGGGGGGTCCCCGTCTTCGGCATCTGCCTCGGCCACCAGATCCTGGCGGCCGCGCTCGGGGGCACCACCTACAAGCTGCCCTTCGGGCACCACGGCGCCAACCACCCCGTGCAGCGGCTCGAGAGCGGCGTCGTCGAGATCACCAGCCAGAACCACAACTACGCCGTGGCAGCGGGCTCCATCCCCGACGCCGAGACCACGCACGTCAACCTCAACGATGGCGTGATCGAGGGGTTCCGCTCCCTCCGCGCGCCCGCGTTCTCCGTGCAGTACCACCCCGAGGCTGCACCCGGGCCCCACGACGCCCGCTACCTCTTCGCCGCCTTCCGCGACCTCATGCTGGCGCACCCGTCCTCCGCCCGCGCCGGCGCCGGAACGCGCTGAGCGGAGGACAGGGCATGCCACGCCGCGACGACCTCGAGTCGATCCTCGTCATCGGGTCCGGCCCGATCGTGATCGGCCAAGCCTGCGAGTTCGACTACTCGGGGACCCAGGCGTGCCGGGTGTTGGCCGAGGAGGGCTACCGCGTCATCCTCGCCAACTCCAACCCGGCGACCATCATGACGGACCCGGGCACGGCCGACCGCACCTACGTCGAGCCGCTCGACCCCGAGGTGCTGACGCGCATCATCGAGAAGGAGCGCCCCGACGCGCTGCTGCCGACGCTCGGCGGCCAGACGGCGCTGAACCTCACCATGAGCCTCGTCGAGCTCGGTGTCCTCGACCGCTTCGGCGTCGAGGTCATCGGAGCCCGGCCCGAGGCGATCGCCACGGCCGAGGACCGCGACCAGTTCAAGGTGGCCATGGAGAGCATCGGCCTCGAGGTCCCCCAGTCAGGCTTCGCCCACTCCTTGCGCGAAGCAGAGGAGATCGCGGCGGACATCGGCTTCCCGATCATGGTGCGCCCGAGCTTCATCCTCGGCGGGAAGGGGACGGGCATCGCGAACGACGCCGCGCAGTTCGCCCGGTTGGCCGCGGAGGGCCTGGCAGCGAGCCCGGTCGGCCAGATCCTGGTCGAACGGTCCATCGCCGGCTGGAAGGAGTTCGAGCTCGAGGTCATGCGCGACGCCGCCGACAACTGTGTCGTCGTGTGCTCCATCGAGAACGTCGACCCGATGGGCGTGCACACCGGGGACTCCATCACCGTGGCACCTGCGCAGACCCTGACCGACGTCGAGTACCAGGCGATGCGCGACGACGCCTTCGCCTGCCTGCGACGCGTCGGCGTCGAGACCGGCGGGTCCAACGTGCAGTTCGCGGTCGACCCGTCCACCGGCCGCCGCGTGATCATCGAGATGAACCCTCGCGTCTCCCGGTCCTCCGCGCTGGCGTCGAAGGCGACCGGATTCCCCATCGCCAAGATCGCGGCCCGCCTCGCCGTGGGCTACCTGCTCAACGAGATCCCGAACGACATCACCAAGGCGACGCCCGCGTCGTTCGAGCCCACGATCGACTACGTGGTCACCAAGGTCCCGCGTTGGGCCTTCGAGAAGCTCCCCGGGGCCGACGAGCGCCTCGGTACCCGCATGCAGTCGGTGGGCGAGGTGATGGCGATCGGCCGCACGTTCTGCGAGTCGTTGCAGAAGGCGCTGCGGTCGCTCGAGCAAGGCCGCGCCGGCCTCAACGCCGACGCCGCGGAGGCAGCGCTCGATGCGTTGCGCGACGACGAGCTCCTCGCCCGTATCGAGGTCGCGACACCCGACCGCGTCTTCGAGGTCGAGACCGCCCTGCGCCGCGGCGTCGATGTGGACGAGGTCGTCGCCCGGACCGGCATCGACCCGTGGTTCGTGCGCCAGTTCGAGCGCATCGCGTCCGAGCGCACCCGCCTCGCGGCGGCGGCAACGCTCGAGGGCGCCGACTACCGGCGGGCCAAGCGGCTCGGTTTCTCCGACGCCCAGCTCGCGTATCTGCGCGGTACGACCGAGGCGGCCGTGCGCGCGGAGCGGTTGGCACACGGGGTCCGTGCGACGTTCAAGACGGTCGACACCTGTGCCGCGGAGTTCGAGGCCTTCACGCCGTACCACTACGCCACCTACGAGGAGGAGGACGAGGTCCGCCGCTCCGACCGCGCCCGTGTCGTGATCCTCGGGTCAGGCCCCAATCGCATCGGGCAGGGGATCGAGTTCGACTACTGCTGCGTCCATGCCTCCATGACGTTGCGCGACGCCGGCTACGAGACCGTGATGGTCAACTGCAACCCCGAGACCGTCTCGACGGACTACGACACGTCCGACCGCCTGTACTTCGAGCCGCTCACGGCCGAGGACGTGGCGAACGTGCTCGACGCGGAGCGGGCGGCCGGTGGGACCGTCGCCGGGGTGATCGTCTCGCTCGGCGGCCAGACGCCGCTCAAGCTGGCCGGGACGCTCCCACCCGAGCTCGTGCTCGGCACCAGCCCCGCGTCGATCGACCTGGCCGAGGACCGCGAGCGCTGGAACGCGTTGTGCGAGGAGCTGGGCATCCCCCAGCCCCCCGGCGGGACGGCCACCACGACGGCCGACGCGCTCGCCGTGGCCGGCCGCGTCGGCTACCCGGTGTTGCTGCGGCCGAGCTACGTCCTGGGCGGGCGCGCCATGGAGATCGTCTACGACGACGACGGCGTGCGCCGGGTGATGCAGTCGATGACGACGGGTGCCCTCGCCCGCGAGGGTGGCGTCACGGCGGAGCGGCCGGTGCTGGTCGACCGCTTCTTGGAGGACGCGGTGGAGGTCGACGTCGATGCCGTGCGCGACGACGCGGGCGAGGTCCTCATCGCGGGCGTGATGGAGCACGTCGAGGAGGCCGGCGTCCATTCGGGCGACTCCGCCTGTGCCTTGCCGCCCCAGACGCTCGAGCCCGCCGTGGTGGCGACGCTCGAGCAGCACACCCGCGCGCTGGCGGCGTCGCTGGCGGTACGCGGCCTCATCAACGTGCAGTACGCCGTCAAGGACGGGCAGGTCTACGTGCTCGAGGCCAACCCGCGTGCCAGCCGGACGGTGCCGTTCGTTGCGAAGGCGACCGGTGTGCCGCTGGCGATGGTGGCCAGCCGGGTGATGGTCGGCCAGACGCTGGCCGAGCTGCGCGGCGAGGGCCTGTTGCCCGCCGACGCGGTCGACCGGGTCCGCGTGCTCGACCACGTGAGCGTCAAGGAGGCGGTGCTGCCCTTTGACCGCTTCCCCGGCGTGGACACCCTCCTCGGGCCCGAGATGCGCTCGACCGGTGAGGTCATGGGGGTCGACGTCACCTTCGGGCTGGCCTTCGCGAAGAGCCAGATGGCCGCAGGGACGCGCCTGCCCGACTCGGGCACCGTGTTCCTCTCGCTAGCTGACCGGGACAAGCCGGCCGGGCTGGAGGTGGCGCGTGCGTTCAGCGACCTCGGCTTCGAGATCGCGGCGACACTCGGGACGGCCGGGTACCTGCGCGCGGCCGGTCTCGTCGTGGACACGCTGGTGGCCAAGGTGGGGGAGGAGGGCGTCGCGTCCGACGCGGTCGACTTGCTCGCGCAAGGCAAGGTCCAGCTCGTGGTCAACACCCCGCGGGGCTTGGGCCCGCGCGCCGACGGCCGGCACATCCGGACCGCCGCGGTCGCCTACAAGGTCCCGTGCCTCACGACACTGGCCGCCGCCCGCGCGGCCGCGGCCGGCATGGCCGACGCACGCGTCCACGCCCTGGAGGTGCGGCCCCTCCAGGACCTGCACCCGGTCGGATCCGAGCCGGCGACGTGACGCCGCCTGGCTCGGGGCCCACCGGCGCGCTGGCGACGGAGGTCGGCGCCGTGGCGCTCCCCAACCCCGTGCTCACCGCCTCGGGAACGTCGGGCCACGGCACCGAGCTCGCCGAGTACGGCGCGCTGGCGGAGCTCGGCGCGGTGGTGGTGAAGTCGCTGTCCGTCGAGCCCTGGCCGGGCAACCCGGCACCGCGGGTGCACGAAGTCGGCCCTTCCATGCTCAACAGCGTGGGCCTGCAAGGACCGGGACTGGCGGGGTGGATCGCCTCCGACCTCCCCGCGCTCGCCGAGACGGGCGCGCGCGTCGTCGTCAGCGTCTGGGGACGGAGCGTGGGCGACTACGCGCGCGCGGCCGAGATGGTGGCCGCCGCCCGCGAAGGGCCCGCAGGCTCGTGCATCGTGGCACTCGAGGTCAACGTGAGCTGTCCCAACGTCGAGGACCGTTCCCGGATGTTCGCCCACTCGGCGGAGGCCACCGCACGGGTCATGGCGGCCACGTCGTGCGCGCTGCCGCGGTGGGCCAAGCTCAGCCCCAACGTGCCTGACATCGCGGAGATCGCGGCCGGGGCGGTCGACGGGGGCGCAGACGGGCTGACCCTGGTGAACACGCTCCTCGGGCTCGCCCTCGACGCGGAGTCGGGCCGTCCGGTGCTCGGCGCGGGTGGCGGGGGCCTCTCGGGCGCCGCCGTCCACCCCGTCGCCGTCCGCGCCGTCTGGGAGTGCCGGGCCGCCTTCCCGGACCTGCCGATCGTCGGGGTCGGGGGGGTGTCGAGCGGGCGTGACGCGATCGAGCTGCTTCATGCAGGTGCCGACGCCGTCCAGGTGGGCACGGCCACCTTCCGCGACCCGAGGGCGCCGTGGAAGGTGTTGCGCGAGGTGGGTCGCTGGTGCAGGTCCCACGGCACGACCGTCGCCCGGCTCCGCTCGGAGGCCTCGGTCGAGGCGCGCCAACGCGTCGTGCCGCCGGCCCAGGGCGACACGGCGGCGTTCGCCGCCGCCACACCGGTCGCGCCCGCGCGCCCGCAGCACGAAGGAGGAAGGCATGGCTGACAGCTTCGGAGACCGGGTTGCCGCGGCGGTGCGTGCGACGGGGCCGCTGTGTGCCGGCATCGATCCGTCGCGCGCGCTCTTGGAGTCGTGGGGTCTGCCCGACGACGCACGAGGACTGCGCTCGTTCTGTGCGGCCTGCGTGGAGGCCTTCGCAGGGGTGCTCCCCGTCGTCAAACCGCAGGTCGCGTTCTTCGAGCGGCATGGGTCGGCGGGCATCGCGGAACTGGAGCGCCTCGTCGCCGCGGCCGGGGCCGCCGGCTTGTTGGTGATCGCCGACGCGAAGCGCGGCGACATCGACTCGACCGCCGAGGCCTACGCGGAGGCGTGGCTCGGCGACGCAAGCCCGCTTGCGGTCGATGCCGTCACCGTGCACCCGTACCTCGGACTCGGTGCGTTGGCGCCCGTCGTGCGCCTGGCCGCGGCCAACGGCCGCGGCGTGCTGGTCGTCGTACGCAGCTCAAACCCAGAAGGCCGTGGGTTGCAAGCGGCTCGCACGGCGGATGGTCCCAGCGTCGAAGACATGCTGTTCTGCGAGATCGCCGCGTTGAACACATCGAGCGCGGTCCCGGCGGGAACCGTGGGCGCCGTGGTCGGGGCGACGCTTGACCCCTCAGATTTCGCGTTGTCCCAGCTGGGAGGGGTTATTTTGGCCCCGGGACTCGGGGCGCAGGGTGCAGGGCCGGACGACGTCGCCCGGCGCTTCGCCGGGTGCCCCGCCGGCACCGTCCTCCCGAGCAGTTCGCGCGGCCTGTTGCGGGCCGGACCGGACCCCGACGAGCTCCGGCGCCAGGCCGGTTCGCTCGTGCGCGAACTGGCGGCGCGGATGGGCTGAAAAGGGAAAATGGGTGTGAACGCTCCGAGCCGAGGCGCTATGGTCTCGCCATGCCGCAACCTCCCGCACTCACCCCTGAGCAGCGCGCCGCTGCATTGGAAAAGGCCGCAAAGGTTCGCCGTGAGCGGGCCGAGGTCAAGGACAAGCTCAAGATGGGCTCCCTCCAGCTTGCGGATCTTCTCACCCAGGCGGATTCGAACGAGACCATCGGCAAGATGAAAGTGGTCTCGGTGCTCGAGTCCCTGCCGGGCTTGGGCAAGGTGAAGGCCCGCCGCCTCATGGAGACCGTCGGCATCAGTGACAGCCGTCGGCTGCAAGGGCTCGGCGCCAAGCAGCGCGAGGCGCTGCTCAAAGAGACTGCGCGCTGAACCGCACGCCGGCGAGCCGCGCATCTTCGTCCTCATCGGCCCGGGTGGGGCCGGCAAGGGCACCGTCGCCGCGGACCTCGTCGCCCACGACCCCAATCTCTGGCTGAGCCGCAGCTGGACCACGCGGACGCCCCGGCCGGGGGAGCGAGAGCGCGGCGCGTACGTGTTCGTCGACCGCCCGACGTTCGAGGACGCAATTGCGCGGGGTGGCTTCTTCGAATGGGCGGAGTTCCTCGGTCACCTGATGGGGACACCGATCCCCGATCCGCCGCCCGGTTCCGACGTCCTGCTCGAGATCGACGTCCAGGGCGCCGAGCAGGTGTTGGCCCGCCGGCCCGACGCGACGGTCATCTTGTTGCTGCCCCCTTCACCAGAGATCCAGGCTCAACGACTGGCGGCGAGGGGTGACGACGAGGAGCACATCGGCCAGCGCGTCGAGCTGGGGCGCGCCGAAGTGGAGCGCGGCGCGAAAATCGCAGCTCACACGGTCGTGAACGATGACCTTGGTCGGGCTGTGGCAGAGCTGGCCGCTATAGTTGATCGGACCCGATCGGCTGCCTCCTGCGCCGAGAACCCGGAGGATTCCTGATGGCCCAAGGCCGCCACACGCTCATGGACCCACCCATCGAAGAGCTCTTGGACAAGGTGGACTCGAAGTTCACCCTGGTCGCGCTGGGTTCGTCCCGCGCCCGCCAGGTCAACTCGTACTACAACAGCCTGGGCGAGGGTCTCGGGAAGGTGGTGCCCCCCCAGGTGGCCTCGGTGTCGGGCAAGCCGGTGTCGATCGCGTTCGAGGAGATCGCGGCCGGCAAGGCGACCTACACCCGGCCCGACCCCGAGGAGGAGGCCGCGCTGGCCGCCGCCATGGCGGACGCTGCGGAGGCCGGCCTGCTCGGCGAGGGTGAGGGCGCAGAGCTCGAAGTGGTCGAGACGCTCGACGTCGGGGACGACGACCCGAGCGCCAGCTAGGCGTTCGGCGCAGGGGCACGGCGGACGCCGCCGATGGCCGGAGGGCCCGTGACGGGAGAACCCCAGTGAGCACGGACCACACTCCCCACCGCCCGCGGGTCGTCCTGGGCGTCTGCGGAGGGATCGCCGCCTACAAGGCCGTGGAGGTCTGTCGCCGCCTCGTCGACGGGGGCGTCCACGTGACGCCGGTCTTGACCGAGGACGCCACACGCTTCGTCGGCGCCGTGACCTTCTCCGCCCTGGCATCGGAGCCCGTGCAGCAGTCGCTGTGGGACGAGTCGTCGCCCATCCCGCACACCCGGCTCGGCCAGTCCGCTGATCTCGTGGTCGTGGTGCCCGCCACGGCGCACACCATCGCCCGCTATGCGGCGGGGCTCGCCGACGACCTGTTGTGCGCGACGCTGCTGGCGACCCGCGCGCCCGTCATCATCTGCCCGGCCATGCACACCGAGATGTGGGAGCACGCGTCCGTGCGCCACAACCTCGCGCTGCTCGAAGCGCGTGGCGTCGAGATCATCCCGCCGGAGAGCGGCCGCCTGGCGGGGGGTGACAGCGGTGAAGGCCGCCTGGCCGACCCCGCCGTCATCGCCGACCGCGTGCTCGAGCACCTCGGTGCCATCCGCCGGCGCGATCTGCAGGGCGTGCGCGTCGTGGTGAGCTCGGGTGGGACGCGTGAGCCGCTCGACCCGGTGCGCTTCCTGACGAACCGGTCATCGGGCAAGCAAGGTCACGCGCTGGCGGTCGCGGCAGCGCGGCGTGGCGCGACCGTCACGCTCGTCACGTCGTCCCCGCTCGCACTGTCCGCGGACGTGGCCGACGCGGTGCGCAGGATCGACGTGGAGACGGCAGAGGACATGGAGCACGCCGTCGGGGCCGCCGCCGAGGAGGCCGACGTGGTCATCATGGCGGCCGCCGTCGCCGACTTCCGGCCGAAGCGCGCGGTCGGCACGAAGTTGTCGAAGGAGGACGGCGTGCCCGAGCTCGTGCTCGAGCCGACGCCGGACATCCTCGCCGGGCTGGCGGCGCGCCGGCGTCCGAGCCAGGTCCTGGTGGGGTTCGCCGCCGAGACGCACGACGCCGTGGAACGTGGCAGGCGCAAGCTCGATCGCAAGGGCGTCGATCTGCTCGTCGTTAACGATGTGAGCGCACCGGGCGCTGGATTCGACCACGACACCAATGCCGTGGTCATCTTGGAGTCCGACGGGCGTTCCACAGAAATTCCGCTGACATCCAAGGATGCGGTGGCAAATGGGGTATTGGATAGGGCCATTGCCCACTACAAGGAGAAGCGGAGTACCACGTGAAGACGACATTCACCTCGGAGTCGGTCACCGAAGGACACCCCGACAAGATGGCGGACCAGATATCGGACGCGGTGCTGGACGCCATCTTGGAGGGAGATCCCGAGAGCCGCGTCGCGTGTGAGACGCTTCTCACCACCGGCATGGTCGTCGTCGCCGGCGAGGTGACCACCTCGACCTACGTCGACATCGCGGCCCTGGCCCGCGACACCGTCTGCGGCATCGGCTACGACAACGACGCGTACGGCTTCAACGGCAGGACGTGCGGCGTGCTGGTGTCGCTCGACGCCCAGTCGCCCGACATCGCGGCGGGTGTGAACTCCGCTTTCGAGCTGCGCAGCGGCAAGGGCGGCGAGGACCTGCTCAACGCGCAAGGCGCCGGCGACCAGGGAATGATGTTCGGCTACGCCTGCGACGAGACGCCGGACCTGATGCCCCTGCCGATCTGGCTCGCGCACCGCATGTCCGAGCGCCTGGCCCAGGTGCGCCGGGCCGGCGCCGTGCCCTATCTGCGGCCCGACGGCAAGACCCAGGTCTCGGTCGTCTACGAAGACGGCAAGCCGGTGCGGATCGACACCGTCTTGATCTCGACGCAGCACGCGCCGGGAATCGATCTCGAGGAGCAGCTGCGGCCGGACCTCATCGAGCACGTCATCAACCCGTTGCTGCCGAGCGACCTCGACAGCGAGAACCTCCGCGTCTACGTGAACCCGACCGGGATCTTCGAACTCGGCGGCCCGCACGCCGACACCGGGCTGACCGGGCGCAAGATCATCGTGGACACCTACGGCGGCATGGCCCGTCACGGTGGCGGCGCGTTCTCGGGCAAGGACCCCTCCAAGGTGGACCGTTCAGCCGCGTATGCGGCTCGCTGGGTGGCCAAGCACGTCGTGGCGGCGGGGGCCGCATCGAAGTGCGAGGTGCAGGTGGCCTACGCCATCGGTGTCGCGCATCCGGTCTCACTGTTGGTGGAGACGTTCGGCACCGAGTCCGCGGACCCACAGAAGATCGCCGACGCGGTGCAAGAGCTCTTCGACCTGCGACCGGCCGCCATCGCGCGCGACCTGGAGCTGCGCCGGCCGATCTACAAGAAGACGGCCGCCTACGGGCACTTCGGCCGTTCGGAGAAGGAGTTCACGTGGGAAGCCACCCCGCGGGTGGACGACCTGCGCGCCGCTCTCGGGCTCTGAGGGCCGCGCAGCTCCTCATGCTTCCCTGAGGGGAGCCGTCGCCGCACGTGAGTGACGTGGGTGACGACGCAGCCGTTGACACGCTGCTCCCGGGCTCCGGCGCGCCCGCCGCGCTCCGGACGGTGCGCGTCAGGACGGAGGTCGCGGCGCTGCCGAAGGCGTTCGACTACGCGGTGCCCGACGCGTGGCGCGAGAGCGTCGGTGTCGGAACGCGCGTGCGCGTCCCGCTGCAGGGCCGCAGTGTGCGGGGCTGGGTGTTGGCAGACGACGCGCCCGCTCCGGACGGGGTGGACTTCCTGCCGCTCAAGTCGTGGCTCGGCTGGGGGCCGCCGCCCGGCGTCGTCGACCTCGCCGCATGGGCGTCGTGGCGGTGGGCCGGCCCCCAATCGTTCTTCTTGCGGGTCGCTTCCCCGTCCACCGTGGTGCGTGCGTTGCCGGTGGCGCCGGCCTTTCCAGCCGCCGCGTCACCACCGGCAGCGCACCCCGCGTCCGCGCTGCCGCCTGGTTGGAGCGCGCCGCCGGCCGGCGACGAGGCCGGGGCGACGATGCTGCGCCTGCCGCCCGCGGCCGACCTCATCGACCTCGTGCTGTCGGTCCTCGGCTCGGTCGGCGCCGGGGGAGCCGGAGATCCGGGGAGCGTGCTCGTCCTCGTCCCTTCGACCGGGTGGGCCGAACGGCTGACCGCGCGCCTCGAGCGCCGGGGCTATCCCGTCGCACGGAACTGGGAACAGGCAAGGGCGGGCTGGCCGGTCGTCGTCGGGAGCCGCGCCGCGGCCTGGGCGCCGCTGCCGCGTCTGGCGGCGGCCATCGTCCTCGACGCGCACGACGCTGCCTACCGGGAGGAGAGCGCGCCGACCTACAGCGCCGTCGACGTCGTCCTCGAGCGGGCCCGGCGCGAGGGGGTGGCGTGCGTGCTGGCCTCGCCGATCCCGCCGGTGTCGCTCGCCGCACAGCCCGGTCTCGCGACGCAGGCGCTCGCGCCGGCGCTCGAGCGAGCCGGATGGCCCGCCGTCGAGCGGGTCGACCGGCGGAACGCGGATCCCCGAACGGGGCTCTTCTCCGAGGAGTTCGTGCGGCTCGCCCATGCCGTCCTCGACGACGCAGAGGCCCGGGCCCGCGGTCCGCTGGTGTGCGTGTACAACCGGACGGGTGGGGCGCGGCTCCTCGCGTGCCGGCACTGCGGCGAGCTGGCCCGCTGCGAGCGCTGCGGTGCCGCGGCGCAGCGGGCGCGGGACGACGAGGTGCTCGACTGTCCGCGGTGTGGGGCGTCACGGCCCGTCGTCTGCGCCAGCTGTGGCCGCCTGCGCATGAAGACCGTGCGGGCCGGTGTCAGCCGTCTGCGCGAGGAGCTGGCCGCGCTGCTCGGGACCGACGTCGGCGAGGTGGCCGGCGCCGCGGCCGCGGACGCGACGCTGCCGGAGGCACCAGTCCTCATCGGGACCGAAGCGGTGTTGCACCGGGTCCGCCGCGCCGCGGCCGTCTGCTTCCTCGACATCGACCTGCACCTGCTCGCACCGCGGTTGTCCGCGCCCGAGGAGACGCTCGGGCTGCTCGTGCGGGCGGGCCGTCTCGTCGGGGGCCGCGGCGCTGTGGCGCCGTGGGCGCGCGTCCTCGTGCAGACCCGGGTGCCGGAGCACCCCGTGCTCGAGGCCGCGGTCCGGGGCGACCCCGCGGGCGTGCTCGACGAGGAGGTCGCGGTCCGGCGCCTCTCGGTGCTGCCGCCCTTTGCCGCGCTCGCGCTGCTCTCGGGTGCGCTCGCACCCGACTTCGCACACGCGGTCACGCAGCAAGCGGAGGCCGACGGCGCCGACGCGTCCGTGTCCGCGCTGGGCGACAACCGCTTCTTGGTGCGCGCGCCGTCCCATGCAACGCTGTGCGACGTGCTTGCCCGCGCGCCTCGCCCGCCCGGCAGGGGCCTGCGCGTGGAGGTCGACCCCGTCTCCGTCTGACGCGGGCGTTGTGGCCGGGTTGTGCGCGTTGTCCACAGGGCGCGCTGTTCGTGGACCCAGCGTGGACCCAGCGCCGGCCACGCACGAACGCTCCGAGAGGCGCGGACGCGCGGGGTGGCCCCAGTACAATGCAGCGATGCCTCTCCCGATCCGCCAGTACGGCGACCCCGTGCTCAAGGAACGAACGCACGAAGTCGACGAGATCGACGGCGCGCTGGTGAGCTTGGTCGAGTCCATGGTCGAGACGATGTACGCCGCGCCCGGCATGGGTCTCGCGGCCAACCAGATCGGCGTCCAACGTCGCGTCTTCGTCTACGACATCGGCGAAGGGGCGCAGGTCGTCGTCAACCCGCGCATCATCGAGAGCAGCGGCGAGTGGGCCTACGACGAGGGCTGCCTGTCCGTGCCCGGTCTCAGTTGGGAGATCGTGCGGCCCAACGCAGTGCACCTGGTGGGCCTCGACCTCGAGGGGAACGAGATCTCCGTCGAAGCGGACGAAATCGAGGGTCGCGTGTTCCAGCACGAGCTCGACCACCTCGACGGGATCTTGCTGGTCGATCGCCTCAGCGAGGACCAGCGCAAGGAAGCGCTGAGGATCCTGCGCAGCAGGACGCTCGACCTCCGGGCCGCGGACCCAGACGGGCTGGCGCAGCTGTTCTCGAGCTGAGCCCGGCACGCCGCACGCCGGCGGCCACGCGTCGCCCTGGGTCGACTGGCCTACGGTGAGCTGACGTGGCCCGCCTCGCCTATCTCGGCACCCCGCAGCTGGCGGTGCCCCCGCTGCGAGCCCTCGCCGAAGCCGGGCACGACATCGCCCTCTGCGTGACCCGCCCCGACCGTCGCCGGGGCCGCGGGTCGGAGACGACGCCGAGCCCGGTCAAGGTCGCCGCCACCGAGCTCGGCATCACGGTGAGCCACGACTTGGACGACCTGCTCGAGGCGGAGGTCGAGCTGGCGGTCGTGGTGGCGTACGGGCGCATCATCCCCGCTCGTGTGCTCGAGCACGTGCCGATGGTGAACCTGCACTTCTCCCTGCTGCCGCGCTGGCGCGGCGCCGCGCCGGTGGAGCGGGCAATTCTCGCCGGCGATCCCGAGACCGGCGTGTGCCTGATGAAGATCGAAGAGGGCCTCGACAGCGGGCCGGTCTACGCGACACGCGTCGTCCCCATCGACGACGACGTGACGTTGACCGCCCTGCGCGCGCAATTGGTTGCGGTCGGCAGCCGCCTTCTCGTCGATGCGCTCGCCGATGGAGCGTCGGGGCTCCCCGAACCCGAGCCGCAACGCGGCGACGTGACGATTGCGGACAAGATCACGCGCGAGGACCTGCACCTCGAGTGGGCGCAGCCGGCGCAGCAGCTGTCACGGGTGGTGCGGCTGGAGCGGGCGTGGACCACGTTCCGCGGACGGCGGCTCGGGGTCCTCGACGCCTCCGTCGCCGGGGACGACGTCGTGCTCGACGGCGCCGCGCCCGGAACGCTCGACGACACGCGCGTGGAGACCGGCGACGGTTCGCTCGTCCTGCGGCGGGTGCAACCGGAGAGCCGTTCCCCCATGTCAGCCGATGAGTGGCTGCGCGGGGTGCGGCCCGAGCGCGGGGAGCGTCTGGGGACGGACTAAACATGAGCCCGGTGACTGTGACTCCGATCGACGGGTGGAGCCCCGAGCAGTACGAGCGGTTCCGTTCAGAACGTCAGCAGCCCTTCGACGACCTCTTGATGCTGTGCCATCCGGTTCCCGGCGGGCGCGTCGTCGACCTGGGCTGTGGCACGGGCGATCTCACCAAGATCCTCCACGACGAGATGCAGGCCAAGGAGACGGTCGGGATCGACTCCTCCCCGGCGATGTTGGCGCGGGCCCAGGCGGCGCACGGGCACATCGCGGGGCTCTCCTTCGTGCTCGGTGACATCGCGACGTGGCTGGGCGAGGACCTCGACCTGGTGTTCGCCAACGCGTCGCTCCAGTGGATCGACGACCATCTCAACCTGCTGGCGCGCATGCGCACGGCCCTGGCCAAGGACGGGCAGCTGGCCTTCCAGGTCCCGGCCAACTACCGCCATCCCTCGCACCTCTTGGCGCACGAAGTGGCGAACGAGCCACCGTTCATCGACGCGCTCTACGGCGATGTGCCCGAGGACCGCGGCCGTTTCGTCCTCTCGCCCGAGCTCTACGCCGACCTGCTCTACGAGCTCGGGGCCAAGGACCAGGTCGTCAGGATGGAGGTGTACGGCCACGAGCTCGAGTCGACGGGCGAGGTCGTCGAGTGGGTCATGGGGACGCTGCTCACGCCCTACCGCAAGCGCCTCACGCCCGAGCTGTTCGACGAGTTCGTCGAGCGCTACCGGGAACGGCTGATCGAAGAGCTGGGGGAGCGCGAGCCCTACTTCTACGGGTTCCGGCGCATCCTCTGCTGGGCGCGCTTCAGCTGAGCGGGGACACCGGTCGCGTGCAGGCACCCGCCGAGGGGGCGCAGCGGGACCCCGGCCGCGCCGGCGACCTGCGGATCGCCCCGTCTGTCCTTTCCGCCGACTTCGGGATCCTGGCCGAACAGGTGGGCGAGGTGGCGCAGGCGGCCGACTGGCTGCACGTCGACGTGATGGACGCGCACTTCGTGCCGAACCTGACCATCGGCGCGCCGGTGGTCGCCTCGTTGCGGCGGCACACGCCTCTGTTCTTCGACTGCCACCTCATGATGACGGAGCCCGGCCGCTTCCTGAAGGACTTCGCGGAAGCCGGTGCGGACGGCTGCACGGTCCACGTCGAGGTCGGCCAGACCGACGAGCTTCTCGCCCAGATGCGCGCGCTCGGTCTGCGCGCCGGACTCGCGTTGAATCCCGACACGCCCTTCGACGCGGTCGTGCCCTATCTCCACGAGGTGGACCTCGTGCTCTGTATGACGGTCTTCCCCGGTTTCGGCGGCCAGGCGTTCATCGCGGACGTCATGAGCAAGGTGGAGCAGGTGCGCACCGCCATCGACGCGGCGTCGCTCGCGGTCGACGTCGAGGTGGACGGGGGCATCGACACCGAGACGGCGCCCGTCGCCGCCGCCGCCGGGGCGAACGTCTTCGTCGCCGGGAGCGCGATCTTCGGCCACGACCGCCCGTGGGAGGCGGCCGAGGCCATCCGGGCCGCAGCGGGTCGCGCCGGGCGGGCCGTCACCACGTGACGCTGCACCGGCGCGCGTGACGACCGCAGCGTGACCCGCGCCTCCGCTGCGCCTCGCGCCGTCGTCGCGGGCGGGGGCATCCTCGGCACGTGGCACGCCGTCGAGCTCGTCGCCGCCGGCTTCCGCGTCGACCACCTCGAAGCCGACGTCGATCCGGCCGGCGCGTCGGTGCGCAACTTCGGGCTCGTCTGGGTGAGTGGCCGGCGCAGCGGCGCCGAGCTCGAGGTCGCGTTGCGGGCGCGCCGGCGCTGGGAGGAGGCTGGGGCCCTCGTGTCGGGTCTCGGCTTCCGGCCGACCGGGTCGTTGACGGTGGCACGCACCGAGCGCGAGCGCCGCGTGATGGAGGACTTCGCACGACAACCCGAGGCGGCGGCGCGTGGCATCGGCTTCGTCGGGACGGACGACGTCCGCACCTGCAACCCCGCCATCGGCGGGGCGACGCACGGTGCGCTGTTCTGCAACGAGGACGCGGTCGTCGAACCGCGGCGCGCCCTCGGCGCGCTCCGCGCGCACCTGAGCGAGTCGGCGCCGGAGCGGTACCGCTTCCATCCCCGGACCCGCGTCGTCGGCCTCGGAGCCAGGTCGCTGGTGGACGCGACGGCGACGCGCTGGGAGGGCGACCTCGCCGTGGTGGCGACCGGCGCGGCGTACGACCACCTGCCCGGGACCGGGGGAATCGGCACCCGGCTTCGCCGCGTGCGGTTGCAGATGCTCGAGACCGAGCCACTGGCGCGCACCCTGACCACGTCGATCGCCGACGCCGACTCGCTGCGGTACTACCCGGCCTACGAGTCGGCGCGCCTCGCCGACCTCGGCGAGCAGACGCCGGTCGCAGCCGCGCACCACCTGCAGCTGTTGTTGGTCCAGCGGCCCGACGGCGGGCTGACCATCGGCGACACCCATCAGTACGGGGAGCCCTTCGACTTCGCGCTGAGCGATGCGCCGAGCGCCGAGCTCCTGGCCCGGGCGGAGGCCATCCTCGGCGTCGCACTGCCCCCGGTGCGCGAGCGCTGGGAGGGCGTCTACGCCCAGTGCCTCGACGGC
>DATJTU010000041.1:0-2379 GCA_035503015.1 Acidimicrobiales bacterium
AGAAGAGGACAGAGGGGCAGTGCACGACATCACGACACCGACGAGGCACACCGAGACGGCCCAGCGCTGCCTGCGCTGTGGCTTTCACCCCGCGTCGCCCCGGATCGGCGGCTACTGCTCGTGGGACTGCTACGACGCCGATGACTCCGACGACGACGGCGACGAGGAGGGCGACAGCGGGGCCGGCCGGCGCCGCGGGTGGGGTGGGACCGAACAGGCGGCCTGACCTCGACCGGAATCCCCCATCGACGGAGAAGGCCTCGCTCGTCAGCCGTCGCGGACCGTGATCCCGCCCCAGGTCGGATCGGCGCGCCCCGACGCGTACCCGCCCCGCACGTTGCGCAGCCAGGCCAGGCTGTCATCCAGCCCACCCGGGCGGTTGCGGCGGAGCCACAGGACGCGGGCGCGCTCCATCAGCTGGTCGAGGTCGGCGCCGAGGACGGCGCGCTCGTCGTCTGGGATGCCGGCGAGCGTGCCGTCGCCGCGCAGGCGCGCCTGCGCGTCCCGCAGCAACAGCGACACCAGGTCGACGCTGTAGACGACCTCGTCGACCAGCCAGTCCCCGTCCGCGCGCGACGGCGCCGCGCCCGCGACGGTTGCTCGGGCCTCGTCGAGGCACGCCTGCACGACGTCAACCTCGGCCGCCGCGAACCCGTCGGTCAGGCCGCGGCCGACCGGGAACTGCGGGTAGTAGAGGTTCATGACCAAGGTGGACATGTTCGGGAACTGCGGCGTCACCAGACGGTGGGCGTCACCGAGCGCGAGGACGGCGTCGGCGAGCTTGCCGGTCGGGTCCTCGAAGACGTGCGCGCTGAGGGCCGCCGTCACGTCGAGCGACTCGTTCGTGGCGTGGCACCACGAGACGGCGGCGCCGTAGGCCAGTGCCGGCTCGCTGATCACCCACTGCTGGAGGTGGCCGTTGTCGCCCCAGTCCGTGTTCAAGAAGCCCGACCCCCCGTGGGCCAACGCAGCCGCAGCCGCGCGGCTGCACGTGAGGCGGGCGTTGGTGAATCGTCCGAGGATGCTGAGCCAGCTCGAGGTGCCGGGCGCAACCCAGAACGGCACGCCCGCCTCCGCGAGCACGGCGCAGCGTTCGTCGAAGGGGTACCAGTCGTCGTAGCCCCACTCGCAGACGGTGACCCCGGCCGGGAGGCGGTCGATCTGGTCACGCCGGCCCGAGATCATGTCGCCCCACATCAACATCTCGCGGCCCTCGAGCTCGGGCAGCGCGCGCAGCGTCGTGACCCAGCTGAGAAAGTCGTCGATGCGGAGTGCGGGCAGCTCCCACGCCTCGTCGAGCCCGACGTGGACGCGGCGGCTGCTGAAGAGCGGCAGCAGTTCTGCCAGGAGCTCCCGCACGAGGGCCAGGGACGCCGGGTTCCCGGGTTCGATCGTCATGGGTCGGCGTGCGATGCCGTACGGGTCCACGAAGCCGTCCGGCTCGATGGCCAGCGGGCGGTAGCGGTCGTGCGCCAGCCACCGGTTCATGTGGCCGAGGCAATTCTGATTGGGCACGAGCTCGACGTGACGAGCGCGGCAGAAGGCGTCGAGCTCGAGGATCTCCTCGGCGTCGAGCGGGCTGGCCGCCCCGTGGACCTCGGCATGGTTGCGGTAGGCGAACGTGTGCTCGGAATAGAGCTGCACCTGGTTGACCTTCAGCCCAGCCAGCCTGTCGATCACAGCCCGCAGCGAGTCCATCGTCGGGACCTTGTCGCGCGAGATGTCGAGCATGACGCCGCGCACGGCGATGTCGGGATGGTCCTGCACCGTGCCCACCGGCAGCAGGCCGTCGTGGGACCGCGCCAACTGCGCGAGCGTCGCCTCCCCGTAGAAGAGGCCCGCCTCGTCCCCGCCGGCGAGGTCGACGCCGTCGCGGCCGATCCGCAGCTCGTAACCCTGTGGAGACAGCGAGGGATCGACTCGGCGCGCCGCGGGCCGGGCGGTGACGAGCTCGTCGTGCAGATCGATGGTCCGAGGCATCGGCAACAGGTTCACGCCGGCTCCCTTCACCTTGTCCCCGTTCACGCCAGCTCCTTGCGGTAGACGAAGTACACGTCGCCGACCCGCCCGCCGACGGCGGCGTAGGGGAGGACGGGACCGACCCACACCACGGAGATCTCGGCGGCGCCCCGCCGCCGCAGCTCGTGGAGGGCCCCGATAAGGACGCCCTTGCCCCGGCCCTGTCCCATGAGCTCGAGCCGCACCGCCACCGGTCCGAGGAACCCGCGGCGGTTCACCTCGAACGCACAGAAGGCGGACACCGCACCGGGTTCGCCGTTTTCGTCGACGTCCCGGGCCAGGACGAGGTTGCCTTTGTCGAGCGCCCGCAGGACCTCGGGCCGCCAGTTCGGCCAGTTGGCCGCCATGAAGGTGTCGACG
>DATJTU010000042.1:0-7850 GCA_035503015.1 Acidimicrobiales bacterium
TCCCACCGGAGCCACTCCCGCCCGAGCCGTTGCCGGTCGAGCCGTTGCCGGTCGAGCCGTTGCCGTTGGAGACGGTCGTGGCTGTCCCAGCGCCGGTGCCAGCACCCGTAGGCGTGCCCGATGCGGTCACCGAGCTACCGGTCGTCGCGCTCCCCGCAGCCGGGGAACTGACAGCCGGAACCTGGTTCGCCGACGCGCTCGGTGCAGACGAAGCCGACGATTCGCCGGTGCTCGCCGCAGAGCCCGTGGGTCCGGACACACACGCACTCGTCGGTGCGCTACTCGATGCCGCAGGGTTTGCCGATGCGAGAAAAGCTCCCAACAGGAGGCCTCCCAGTCCAAACAGGCCGATCACAAAGAATCGGCCAAATAGCGTCAACATTTTCGTTCTCCTTTTCGTTCGGTTGACATGGTTCGTTCCATGGGTTTGAACCGAACGACTAACCCGGCGGAGGTCCTCGGGCATCGAAGAGATATCTGGGCTGTCTGCCCTCCTGGGGCGTCAGACCGCCGGCGAGTGACGGCAGCAGCGCACTCGACGGAGGCATGCCCCCGGAAGATCCGTGACCATGTGATGGCGTACCGGGCGTGCCCGCAGTGGCGAGCAACAGAAGCGTCCTGGGTGCCCCAGGTGGTGGAGGTCCTTGAGGTTTGGGAGCTGGCCGCGCAGGGAGTCCCGTGGACCACGACGGGGAGGAGTGAGTGGGATCCGCCCTGCGTCGTTCCGGAACGCTGCTCTCGGGATGTGCCGGTGGCGCCGTCCCGTCCGGAATCGGAGCGCCGGTGACGAACGGCCCACCTGCCGGTGTGCTCGGAACGGGCGGAGGGGTACCCCCCGTCCCCGCATCCTCCTCCTGCCATCCCGCTGGTCCGGGAAGAACGCCTTGGACGTTCGTGACAGTTGTGTGGACCGTCGAGATGACGGGCATCAGGAGAGGCCCGAGAGGAGATTCACCCAGGGTTCCGGCGCGGCCGTCGGTTGCGCCTCCCACGATCGCGACGGCTCCAGAGACGATCGAGTTCGGCGAATTGTCTCCGAGGATTTGCGGTGTCGCTCCTATTGGCGCCGCAGAGTCAGCGCCGCCAGCGGCTGCTGCAGCCTCGCCGGTGCACAGCAGTGCGAACGCCCAGCTGACCGCGATCCCGACCGCAAGGACGAAACCGAGTTCGAGCGCGCGAAAGGTCCATGTCGGAGCGCGTCGGGGCGATCGTCGACCCTCGTTCAACGGGACTGGTGCGCCGCACCTCCGAAGAGCCGTTCCGTCCTCCGTTCGGTAATCCGGCTAGCCCGTGGGGGCCCCGTGACTTTGCGTCCCCACCTTGCGATGGGTTTGCCGTTTCGCATGTCGGTTCGAGCTGACTCGTGCCCGCCTCGCCGCTCAGGCGATACCCCGATAACCGCGAACCTCCGGACACCTTCTCGGAGTTGTGCCTTGTTTGACGCACCACGTCACCCCTTGTCCCGCCCGTGTCCGAGGGTTGTCCTTTCGTTTGAAATTCGCCGGCGACTTGACTCGGCCGCCCGACCGGTTCACTTGGCCAAAAGGGTCAACAGAGGCGATCCCTCGTCCGAACCGATGCGTCATCGGTCACCATGGATCCCGAGCTCTGGTGGCCGGGGCGCCGTTGCGAGCGGTTGAACTGCCTTATCTGGTAAGAGTCCTGCCATGGTGCATCGAGTCGTCGCCTTGGCCCTGCCCGGGGTCGTGGCATTCGACCTCGCCACACCGGCCCAGGTCTTCGGTCACCGCACCGAGCAGGGCCTCTACCAGTTCACCGTCTGCGCCCAACGCCCCGGCGAGGTGCCGTCCAGCACCGGCTTCTTCATCGGCGCACAGGGCGGGCTCGACGCACTCGAGGCGGCCGACACGGTCATGGTCCCTGGGTATTTACCGCTCGACGATCCGTCGCCGGCGGTCATCGATGCCTTGAGGGCGGCGGCAGCGCGCGGCGCTCGGATCGCCTCGGTGTGCATCGGCGCCTTCGCTCTCGCCGCCGCCGGCCTGCTCGACGGCCGCACGGCCACGACCCACTGGGCGCATGCCGACGAGCTCGCCGTGCGGTTTCCAGCCGTACGCGTCGAACCCGACGTCCTTTTTGTCGACGAAGGGCAGTTGCTGACCAGCGCGGGCATCGCCGCGGGCATCGATCTCTGCCTGCACATGTATCGGAACGATCACGGGGCAGAAGCTGCCGCCGAGGTCTCACGGCGAATGGTGGCCGCCGTACATCGTCCCGGGGGACAAGCCCAGTTCATCCAACGACCACTGCCTGAGGGCGGACGAGGTCTGGCCGGGACCTGCGCCTGGGCGCTGGAACGGATTGACCGTCCCCTCAGCGTCGAGGACCTGGCTCGCCAGGCCGGCTACGCCCCCCGGACGTTCGCCCGACACTTCCTTGCCGAGACCGGTATGACTCCGATGCGGTGGCTCACTGCACAGCGGCTGCTCGAAGTCAGACGGCTGCTCGAGGCAACTGACCTGGCGGTCGATGTCATAGCCCGGCGTTGCGGCTTCGGAACCGCCACCAACCTCCGTCTTCACCTCGCCCGCGACGCGGCAACGACTCCCACCGCCTACCGAAACGCCTTCCGCGGCCAGACTCCCTCGATCCCCGGACGGTCCCGCCCTGCGCTCACCGGCGAGCTCGCAACGACCTGATCGGAACGTCTTTCCCCGGAGGTCTGACACCCCACGTCGGCGGGGCAGAACCAACCACGCTCACGGAACGGCGGGCCCGTCAGGACACCCGCCCGCGAGGACCCGGATGGTCGACGCCGGATGGTCCAACACTGATGCGGGCAGCCGGACCGGCCGCGCCACCAGCGGCCCGCCACAATTCGGGCAGCGGCCTTCGAAATGTCCGTCCGCACAGCGTGCGCAGAACGTGCACTCGAAGCTGCAGATCCTGGCGTCGAGTGCTCCCGGCGGAAGATCGGCATCGCAGCACTCACAATTCGGTCGCAGGTCGAGCACGATCACATCCTGAGGTCGCATTGCAGCAACGCAGAGCGCTTCAGCAATCGTACTTGCCCATACGACCCGAGCGCCCTTGGCTGCGATCGGACGACCTCCGGGCAGGATCCTTGCCATATCCGACGCTCCAGCCCCTCGTCTCAGCGTCCACCGGCCTGGACACTGGTGCCATGCCTACGTCACCCGATCAAGAGGGGTTGGAAGAAGAGTCCAACCTCGAAGCAGTCCTTCCCGGCAATGCGGCCTTCGCTGCGAAGGGAGACTGGCGCAACGAGCCGCGTCTGCCCTTCCTCCCCTACAAGGGCCTCTACGTCATCACCTGTGTCGACCCACGTGTCGACCCTTTCGAGTTCCTCGGTCTGGGATTTGCCGACGCCATCGTCGGGCGCACCGTCGGTGGCCGGATTACGCCGGCCATGATTCAAGACGTTGCCTACATCGGCTATCTCGTCGAGCAGAAAGCTCCGGAGGGCCCCTATTTCGAAGTGGCGATCATCCACCACACCCAGTGCGGCAGCCGCCTTCTCGAGGATATAGAGCTGCGGCATGGGTTTGCCGAGCGCACCGGATACGACGAGCAGGTACTGGCCGCGTTGCCGGCCACCGACCCGGCACAAACGGTTCGAGCCGATGTCGAGCTGCTTCGCGCAGCTCCACAGATCTCAGCCCGGACCACCGTCTCCGGGCATGTGTACGACGTCGCGACTGGCCTGGTTACGACCGTGATCGGCGCACAAGGAGCTGGACTGGCGACGCCAGCCGCTCAGAGTTGAACGCGGACAGTGCGCGGCGTCATCGAGCGATTCGAAGTAGCGAGATCACAGACCCGGCTGCCCGCGATCGGCTGTCGAACACGCGTCGACGCTTGACTCTTTGACGAGATTTGGGAGCGCGACGAACACTTGGTTGGCAAGGATTGGCCCGCGGTTCTCGATTACTTCCCGTGGTGCTGGAAAAACGAACGTCAACCCGGATGGGACAACGCCAATCCCTTGACACTCTTGCCCCGTATGAACGTGAGAAGCGTGCAGTAACGGCGAACACGCCGCTTCTTCCGTCACACGTCGAGCAGGAGGAGACTCATTCATGCTGCGTTCACAGCGCTACATCCCCGATTGGTCTGTCGTCCTCGTCACAGCGATGTTGTCGATCACCGTCGCAGTCATTCACGTTCTAGACCAAGGGGGCGTCACGAACTATGCAGGTTCGCCCTGGTGGTTGGGCGGTGGCTACTGGGCGGTGGAGATTGCCGGTGTCGGCACGGCGATCGCAGTCGTGACCGCCCGCCGCTGGATACCCACCTGGATCCTTGCGTTCTTCATCGGTTTCGGCCCCTTTGTCGCCTACCTCCTCACTCGCATCGTCGGCCTGCCGGGTGATCCAGGGGACGTGGGCAACTGGAGCGACCCGCTCGGCACGGCCTCGTTGCTCGTCGAGGGCACCCTGATGCTCATGGCGGCGAGCACGCTCCTTCGGTTCTGGCGCTTCGAGCGAGTTGCTCCGCAAACCACAGTGGCGTCGAGCGGTCAACCAGAGGCCGACATCTTGATTCCAGTCACAAGCTGAGCTTGCGGCTTCGGCCGTTGAGTGATCGGGTCTCGGCGCCTTGGGCCTCTACGACCCCGAGCGCATCACCGACGTCCGCCGCGAGACAGGCCATGCGACGTCATCGACGGCAAGCCAAGGTGCGGCTGCAACGGCCTTCGGCGTTACACCTGCGAACGTCATGACATCCCGATGAAGGTGCGACTGATCGCCGTAGCCACCGTCCGCCGCCACCTGGGCTGCGCTCTGGCCAGCCGCCAACCGGTGCGCTGCATGATCGAAACGGATCAGCCGCGCCGCCCGCTTGGGAGACACGCCCAGTTGAGATCCAAACCGGGACCACAATCGTTTCCGGCTCCATCCGACTTGGGTCGCGAGGTCCTCCACCCGCACACCGCCCTTGTCAGTCACCATCCGACCCCACGCGAACGCGATCTCCGGGTCGACCCGCAGCCGTCTCTCTTGCCGTCGACGAAGCGCGACCTCAGCGATCGCGAAGCGCTCGTCCCACGAGCTCGCCGCACGTAGTTGCTCTTCGGTCCGCTCGGCATCCGACCCCCATAGGTCCTCGAGGGCGACGACCGAACCACCCAACTCAGGGGAAATACCGAGCACCGAGTGCGACAGAAGAGGCGACAGGCGAATTTGCAGGCACTCGACGTCAGACCCGCGCCCGCGGACCCCTGCTGGAGCGAGACCGGCCGCCATGCTGCCACGCACCGACGCTCCATTGTCGCCCTCGACCACGAGGCCGTCTCCGAGGTCGATGACGATCGTGATGGCTGGATACGGGATCACCTGAAGGTCGACAGCGCCGTGCGAGCGATCACGGAATCCGGCCATGCTGACCCCAGCCAGCGGCCGAGACGGGACAGCGATTTCCCACAGGGTCGCTCCGGCACGAACCGAGTGCGCGGGTTGCATGCCGTCATGTTACGGCGCGCCTCGCGGAACCAGACCTCGTCGCGACATTTGTCCAAGACCTGCGGGCGACATTCGATCACGATGCAACTCGTCACCCCGATGCGGAAAGGACAGCCCGTGATGCGATTTCCACTTGACCCCTTCACGTCGGCCGTCGAGCTCGCGGCGGCGATCCGCCGCAAGGAAATGAGCCCCCTCGAGGTGGTCGACTGTTACCTCGAACGCATCGACGAGCTCGACCCGCGACTCAACGCGTTCAGCCATCGGGCCGACGACGATGTGCGCAAGGCGGCCTGGGCCGCGACGAACGCGCTGGCAGGGTCCAATAGGACAAGCGACCTCCCACCGTTCCATGGCGTACCGCTCCCGATTAAGGATCTGCTGGACGTGGCGGGATGGCCGACGAGCCACGGATCCGCAGCCACCAGTACAACACCGGCTCAGACTTCAGACCCCGTGGTGAAGCGATTCGTCGACGCGGGGTTCGTACTGCTCGGGAAGACAACAACGTCCGAGTTCGGAGCGCTGCCCTTCACGGAGAGCAAAGCCCTCGGCATCTCGCGCAACCCGTGGGATCTGAATCGAACCCCCGGAGGTTCGTCAAGCGGTGCCGGCGTCGCGGTCGCCGCAGGGATGGCGCCGATCGCGCACGGTGCTGACGGTGGGGCGTCGATCAGAGTTCCTGCTTCGTGCACCGGACTCGTTGGGCTCAAACCGACGCGCGGCCTGATCACCAACAGGACGGTCGACCTCGAAGGTCTGGCGACAAGTGGCGTGCTCACCCGTTCGGTCGCTGACACGGCAGCCGCTCTTGACGTGCTCGCTCGTCACGATGCTGCGGCGTGGTGGTCAGCGCCGAGGTCACACGAGTCCTTTGTCGGCGCGGTCGACAGCGACCCCCCGAGTCGGCTGCGAGTCGGCTTCCTCGTCCAGTCTCCAATAGATGGAATCGCGGTGGATCCGGCATGCACGGTCGCGACCCTCGGTGTCGTTTCCACTCTCGAATCGCTCGGCAATCTCGTCGTCGACACCCATCTCGCGCTGCCTCCACCCGGCGAGTTAATCGCGGCCTTCTCGACGATCTGGAATCTCGGTGGTGCCGGAATCGAGCTCACGCACCCAGATCGCGTGGAGCCACACAACCAGGCTCTCCGCGAAGCAGCCCGACACATCGATTCCTGGGACTACGCGGAGCGCCTACGAGAGACCCAAGAGGTGTCGAGGGCCATCGTCGAAGGCTTTCTTACGACGGTTGACATCCTTGTCACCCCGACCATGGCCTGTCTGCCCCCACCCATCGGTGCGTGGCAAGCCGGCACCGACCACGATCCTCTGATGGCGCTGGTCAACAGCTACCCGATGGCCGTGTTCACGTCCCTGTTCAATGTGACTGGCCAACCGGCGATCTCAGTGCCCGTTCACCACGACGAAACGACGGGCCTTCCGGTCGGGGTCCAGTTGATCGCGGCGCCGTGGCGCGAAGACCTGCTACTCCAGCTGGCGCGCGCGCTCGAGTTCGAACGCCCGTGGAAGCGACGCCGGCCAGCGCTCGCAGACGATGTAGTTACGGTGGCACCCCTCGCATCCTGACTCACGAGTCGCAATCAGTCGAAGTTCCGCCCAGGCAGAAGATGAGAACTCAGCGACCCGGATGCCTTGGGGTCGGAACGACGGGACGCCGTCAGGGCGAGAGAGACCGGTTCCTCTTGCGACGCGTGTGTCGTGGGCTGGCGATCACCCCCAGGGTTCACGGGTGAGGGCTCTCGAGGCGGGTCGCCAAGTGGAACGTTGTAGCGATCTCACCCGTGTATCGGTTGATGTCGAATCCCTGATCCAACGCCAATCTGGCAGAAGCGGCCTCAATCGCCGCGCGGATCGCGATCGCCATGGCGTGGGGGTCGAACTCGGGACGGAGTTCGCCCGCCCTCTGGAGCCGCGACAGGAGCTGCTCAAGAGCACCGACCGCGTCCACGACGTCTGGGTCGCCGTGATAGGTATGTCGCCCTTCAGCACTTCGCGCGATCTCGATCATTGCGACCACATTGTTGCGGTGGTCCCTCATGAAGCCGAGGGTGGATTCGATGTAGGCCCGGACCATTTCGGGCCCAGTCGATCCGGCAAGTATCCGAGGGCGGATGTATGCCTTTGCCTCTTCGGCTGCTTCGTGGATGACTTGCTTGATCAGGTCGTCCTTGCCGGCGAAGTGGTAGCTGATCAGGCCGCGGCTGATTCCCAGTCTCTGAGCAATTCGAGCAAACGACGCTGACGCGTAGCCGACCTCGGCGATGGTGTCGATGGCCGCTGCCACGATCTGCGCCCGTCGGGCGGACTCGATGAACGTTCGCTCTGAAGTCTCGACGAGTCCTGGCCGCATGACCAATAAATTAGCCAATTGACCAGACAGCG
>DATJTU010000043.1:0-8300 GCA_035503015.1 Acidimicrobiales bacterium
CGCCGCCGTCGTCGTGGTGGGGACGCTCGGCTATTGCGTGCTCACCAAGCCGACCTACGAGGGGACCGCGTCGGTCCTGTTGGAGCCCGCGATCTCGCAGACGCTGATCCAGGCCAACAACCCGACCAGCATCACCGCCACGCCTGACGTGCCCGACGGGATCCAGGTCATCGAGAGCGCCAACGTGGCCTCCCTCGTCCACAAGACCATCCCCGGGGCTCCGTCGGTGACGGCGACACAGGTCGGGACGACGGACGTGGTCCAGGTCTCCGTCCGGTCGAAGGACCCTCACGCGGCCGCGGCTGCTGCCAACCAGTACGCGAAGTCCTACATCCACTACGAGCAGCAGCAGACGATCGACACCTTCAGCTCCGCACAGGCGCAGCTGCAGAACAAGGTCAACACAGTGCAGCTCGCCATCACCAACCTGAATGCGCAGATCAAGGCAGCACCGGCCGGGACCAATCTGACACCCGACGAAACGCAGCTCGGGGACCTCCAAGACCAGCTGGCCAACTTGCAGGACCAGCTGCAGAACTATCAGTTCTATTCGTCCCAGGGCGTGACGACGGAAGTCGGCCAGGTGATCTCCTCCGCGACCGTGCCCACGAAACCGGTCTCGCCCAAGACACTCGAGTGGACGGTCCTCGCGCTGATCTTCGGCGTGATCCTCGGGATCGGGGTCGCCCTGCTCGTCAATGCGGTGGCGCCGCGCCCACGCGACGACGTCTGAGCGCTCCGGGCGGCACCGCTCACTCTTGGACTCGTCCGGTCTCGGCCCGGAGCGTCGCGCCCGTTCGCAGCAACTGCACGGCGAAGAGGGCGCCCACTCCCTCTCCCGCCCGGAGGCGAAGGGACAACAGCGGTTCGACTCCGAGCGCGGCATTCACAGCGCGGTGCGCTCGCTCCCTGCTCTCCTGCCCGGCGACAAGGTGGGCTGCGACCGCTGGCTCCAGAGCGACCGCCACGAGAGCCGCCGCGGATGTCACGAGGCCGTCGAGCACCACCAGTGACCCGGCTTCGGCCGCACCAATGGTCACGCCGCTCAGATAGGCGATCTCCGGGCCACCCAGCGCGGCGAGCGCGGCCACCGGGTCGCTGAGCTCGCGGTGGGTCCGGGCGGCCCGGTCGAGGGCTGCCACCACGACGGCACGCTTCCGATCGAGGGTCGCAGCATCGCCGCCTGCACCCAGTCCGACAGCATCCGCCGCCGCGAGCCCGAGGCGGCTCGCCACCAGGGCCGCCGCCACCGTCGTGTTCCCGATGCCGACTTCACCCAGTGCGACGATCCGCCGACCAAGTCCGCGGGCGCTGGCGCGCCCAGCCGCCACGAGCCGCTCCGCGTCTGCGATCGCCATCGCATCCGCGTCAACGAGGTCGCCCCGCGGGCCGCCCGGCCTGCAGGCGAGAGCGCCCGCGACGGGTGGTCCCGGTACCCCTGCGTCGACCGCGAGGACCGAGGCCCCGACCAACCGAGCGGTCACCGCGCCGAGCGACTCCCCCGCAACGGTGGCAGCCAGCACTTCCCGCGTCACCGCATCGTCGTACGTCGACACGCCGCGGCGGGCGACAGGATGTCCCGCCGCCGCCAGGACGAAGCTGGCGGGCGTGGCCGGGCCGAGCTCGAGCGACACGAGGCGGTCGAGCGCGCGGTCCAGCGCACCAAGCGAACCGGGCGGCGTGAGCAACACGTCGGTCTGGTCGCGCGCGGCGACGACGGACGCCGGCGCTGGTGCAGCGAGATGCGACGCCGGTGGAGCCGGTGCGGACTCGCCGGCATCGGCCTCACCCGGTTCCCGCGGCCACCGGTTCCACACGACCACGTCGGACAAGGGTTGGCGGGTCGACCACCCCGCGCGCTGCAAGCCGGGTTCGGGTGGGCGTTCGTCGGGCCAGCCCAGGCACAGCCACCCCAGGGTCTCCACGTCCTTCGGGAGGCCGACCAACGTCGCGAGTTCGTCCGGGCGGAACAGGGTGACCCAGCCTGCGCCGACGCCTTCGGCCCGTGCGGCCAGCCACAGGTTCTCGATGGCGCAGGCACAGGACCAGAGGTCGGCATCGACGTAGGTCGCGCGACCCAAGACGCCGCGCGCCGGGGCGCGCCGGTCACAGCAGACCACCACGCCAACCGGGGCGTCCCTGATGCCGTGCAACTGCAGGTCGAGCATGTGCCGCCCCGACTGGTCCGAGAGCTCGGCGGCCTGCCGGTGCCACTCGCGGTCGGCCAGGAGCGCGGCACGGTCTCGCATCGATGCGTCCTGAACGACGACGAAACGCCATGGTTGGGAGTGGCCGACCGAGGGTGCCGCGTGCGCCGCCCCGAGGATGCGCTCGAGCAACGCCGCGTCGAGCGGATCGGGACGGAAACGGCGGATATCTCGCCGCCCGAGGATCACCGCGTAGAGCGCGTCGCGATCGTCGGCGTCGAACGCCCAGGCCCGCGGGTCGTCGCGACGCGCTTTCGCCGACGTCGTGTCGCCCACCACCGGGACGGGCCGCTGCCAGGTCACTGGACGGCCTCGCGGGGCCGGGTCGAAATGCCGAGCGTCGCGGGTCGCGGCTCGTCCTGAGCACCAGAGCCCCCCAGCAGCGGAGACGCCGCGACGAGTGCCTCGTCCAGCCGGCACAGCCCGGCTTCGGACGGCACCGCGATGCGCGTCACCCCGGGCAGGCCGAAGCTCGCGCAATCGCGGACCACGACCCCGTGTGGCGCGAGCGCGGCCCGCAAGCCTCCGTGCTCGACCAGGACCCAGTTGGCGTCCGAGGGCCGGACCCGGAGGCCGTGCGCACTCAGGAGACCGACCAGCGCGTGGCGCAGGGTGGTGATGCCCTCGCACCAACGCAGGAGGTCGACTGCATCGAGGAGCTCCGGCAAGGCCGCTGCCGCCAGACCGCTGACCGACCACGCCGCCTGGCGCGCACGGACGCGCCCGATCAGGTGAGGATCGCCCACCACGTACCCGAGCCGCAGCCCAGGGCAGGCCAAGAGCTTGGTGAGCGACCCGACGACCGCCGTCCCGTCCCCACGCGTCCAGTGACCCGTGGCGAGCGGATAGAAGGCCTCGTCCCACACGTCCGCACGTTCGTCAGCCGCGGCGAGCAGCCCGCTCGGACTGTGCGGATTGGAACGCCAGAGAGGACCGCCGGCGCGCGGGTGCAGCCCGAATTCAGGCTCCGCGACACGACCACCGAGCTCGGTGGCAACCAGCGCAATCGCCTCCGCACCGCCATTGGTCAACAACAGCTCGTCCCTCCCCACACCCATGGCATCGGCCAGCGCGCCCGACGCGCCGCTCGCGTCGGGGTAGGAACGCACTGCATCGAGATGACGGGCCACGACGGCGACGGGATCGGGCGCGAGCGGGTTGAGCGACTGGGAGAGGTCCAGGACCGAGGCGGGGTCCAACCCCAGGGCCCGGGCGACAGCGACGCCGTCACCACCGTGAGAACCGGGGGCGGGCAACGTCACCGCGACCCCCGTCGCTGCGAGCGCCGGGCCCCAGCACGTCGGGCCAGGCCGGCCAGCGCCAGCAGTGCCGCCAGTGCCGCGCTGACGTCACGCGACAGCCGGACCGCGGCAGCGATGTCCTCCACGCCGGCGGGCGGCCCGTCACCGAGCACGGGACGCGTCTCGCTGTGTGCGCCGTATCGGTTCACGCCGCCCAGCCTGACACCCAGCGCCGCGGCGAAGGCCGCCTCGGCCACCCCCGCGTTCGGAGACGGGTGTGCGGGGGCCTGCTCGCGCACCGCGCGCCAGACCGAAGTGGCGGACCCCGGCCGCACCAGCGCGACCAAGGCTGCCGTGACCCTGGCCGGGACCCAGGCGAGAAGGTCATCGAAGCGCGCGCTCGCCCAGCCGTAGTTGGCGTAGCGCGTCGATCGATGACCCACCATGGAATCCAGCGTGTTGGCGGCGCGATAGCCCAGCGCACCGGGCGCACCCGCCACGGCACCCCAGAATGCGGGCGCCACCACCGCGTCCACCGTGTTCTCCGCCACTGACTCCACGACCGCTCTCGCGATCTCCATTTCGTCGAGCCCCCCGGCCTCACGGCCGACCAAGGCCGGGAGCTGGGCGCGGGCGCGCTCGAGGTCGTCGTCGCGCAACGACCGCTCGACGTCGGAGGCAGCGCCGGCCAACGCGCGACCGGCCACGGCGGAAGTCGTCGCAAGGGCGGTCGATCGCACCACTGCACCCGCAGTGACGCCCAGCGCCAGTCCTGCCGCCGTATGGACGAGGCCTGCCCCTTTGGCGTCGCGGTGGATGCGCCGCTCGAGACCGGTCATGACGGAGCCGAAGAGCACGACGGGATGCACGGCACCTGGCGGCTCGGGCACCAGCCAGTCGAGGACGATGCCCACCGCCGCACCCAGGGGCCGGCCGGCTCGTTCGCTCCCCACGTCAGTGCGCCGCCAGCACGAGCAAGCCGGCCGTCTCCCCGATCACCCCAGCGGCGCCGAGCACGTCGCCGGTGTAACCACCGAGCCTCCGCGACGCGAACCAGATGATCGCCACGAATGCCACCATCTCGACGCCGACCACCACACAGCCGCGCAGGCCCACCCCCAACACCGACAGCAGGGCAGCGAGACCCAAGCCGTACACGGCGACGCCGTACCGTTCGAGGACGGAGGGTCGAGCACGATCCGGTTCGCCGACGAACGCTGCCGTCGTTCCCACGTCAGGATGCGCGGAGCGAAGCGTGCGTGCGGTCACCGCCATGAGCGTGCGTGATCCGCACCACAGGCCTGCGATGACCAGCGGGCGCGCCACCGTCGAGGCCAAGCTCCCGACGCGAAGGATCAGCACGAGCACGAGAGCAACGGCGCCGAAGGCACCCACACGCGGGTCGGCCATGATCTCGAATCGCCTGCTCCGGCTCACGGGCGGGATCAGCCCGTCGGCTGCATCCGCCAAACCGTCCAGGTGCAAGCAACCGGTGACAACAGCATCGACCGCAACTGCGACCGCCGCGGCCAACCACGCAGGCCAGATCCGTCCGGCGACCCACCAGGTCCCACCCACCAGCGCCCCGACGCCCACGCCGACGAGGGGAAACCACGACAGCGTGCGTGTGTCGGGGGACGAAGCGCGCCCGAGCACGGTGAGGAACGACAGCGCACGCCTCACGACTCCGGCAGCTCCGGCAAACCCGGCGTGGGCAGCGGCAGGGCGCGACCTCCCACGACCAAAAAGGCTGCGTCCGCAATGCCCGACACCGCCGTGTTCACCGCGCCGAGCTCGTCGCGGAACCATCGGCCCTCGGCCGTCGACGGGTGCACCGAGAGACCCACCTCGTCGGATACCACGACGGTGTCCCCCGAACGTGCGCGCAGGGCGGCGCAGAGGGAGGTCACGTCGACGCCCCCGGCGAGGCCACCGAACCGGGCGACCCACGGTCCGAGCGAGTCGACCAACACGGTCCCGGTCAACGACGCCAGCGTCGCGGCGAGGTCATCGTCCGCTTCGACCGTCTGCCAGCCCGGGTCGCGCCGATCCCTGTGCTCGGCAACCCGTTCCTCGAGCTCCGGGTCGCCGCGGGGGTCCATCGTGGCCACGTACGTGACGGGTGCGCCGAGGCGCGCGACCAGCTGCTCGGCCAACGACGACTTGCCCGACCGCGCACCGCCGAGAACGAGCGCGATCACCGCGGACCTTCCGCTCCGGCAGAGATCGCGCTGCATGTCGCACGGGCGAGCTGCGCACCGAAGCGCGACCGTGGGCCTCCGAACGGCTCTGGCTCGAGCTCGGGCTCCGGCCGCCCGGTGATGCCGGGGCAGACCACGGTGACGGCGTCCGAGGCGGTCCCGGTCCCGGGCACGCCTTTGTCGAGCAATGCCTGCACCTTCGCTTCGGTTGCGGTGCACAACAAGTTCGCCAAGGCGCCGTCCCTGTGGGGAACGGGCATGAACGCGACGATGTTGACCGTCCCCGGCGACATGTGAACCTCGGCCTCCTCGGGTGCGGCCGCCCAGACCGGCGAGGCGAGCCCCACGGTCGCCTCGACCGTCACCTCACCGTCGATGGCGTGTCGCACCTTGCGTACGTCCGCCGCGGTCAACATGCCGACACCGTCGCCGACGAGACCGAGCGCTCTCGCGACCTCGTCGACATGGGCCCCCACGTCACGCCGCGCGTACCCATGGGGCACCTGGACGTTCAGCACCCAATTGCACGCCGTGAACCCGCCCCCGACGAACGCCGTGGACACGGCACGCCACGGCATGGCATCGGGCAACCGCCAAGCGAGAGCCGCCACCCCGAGCTCGCCACCGAGGTCGTGGAACGTGCGGGCTGGCCTCAATACTCGATGCCCTTCATGGCGCGTACGCCGCGCTGATAGGCGTGCTTGACCATCCGCATCTCGGTCACGGTGTCGGCGATCTCGACCAGTTCGGGTGGCGCGTCACGGCCGGTGAGCACGACATTGGTCTTGGGCGCCCGCCCGACGATCCCGTCGACCACGTCGGCGGCGGATACCCAGCCGTAGTTGACGACGTAGGTCAACTCGTCGAGCACCAGAAGGTCGTAGTCGCCCGAGGCAAGCTTCTGCTTGGCGACGCCCCACGCGTGGATGTTCTTCGCTGCCGACTCGTCGATGTCCGTCGACTCCCAGGTGAAGCCATCGCCGAGCGTCCACCAGTCCACGCCGAGGTGCAGGGCCAGCTTGTGCTCGCCGACCTTCCACGTCCCGCTCTTCATGAATTGGACGACCCCCGCGCGCCAGCCGCGCGCCCACGCCCTCGCCATCACGCCGAACGCCGCCGTGGACTTGCCCTTCCCGTCCCCGGTGTTGATCACGACGACGGAGTCCACCCGCCGCCGCTCGGCTGGCTCCTCGTGGGCCGGCAGCGGCACCCGCTGGACCGGAACCTCGCTGGTCATTGCGCTTCCTCCTCGTGTCCCGCGTCGTCAGCCACGATGGCCTGGTGCCGCCGTCCACCCGGCTGCCCGGTGCCGGCCCCTTCGGTCACCTCGGCGCGCGTCACCGTGCGGCGGGGCACGATCACGAGCTCGTCGTCCTCGGTCCGGATGACGCGCACGGGGCACCCGAATGCTCGCTCGAGGACGGACTCGTCGAGGACCTCAGGCGGCGCGCCGAGCGCCGCCACGCGCCCCCCGGCCAGCAAGAGGAGCCGATCCGCGAACTGCCCGGCCAGTGTCAAGTCGTGCAGGGCACTGAGCACGGTGAGCCCCCATTCGCGGCGGAGCTCGTCGACGATCTCGAGGGCTTCGACCCGGTGCGCGAGATCGAGCGCGCTGGTCGGTTCGTCCATCAACAGGACCGGCGCCTCCTGTGCCAGGGCCCGGGCCAGCACCACCCGCTGTCGCTCGCCCCCCGACAACGTCGAGAGGTGACGGTGTGCCAGTGGCGAGAGGCCCAGCCGTTCGAGCAGACGGGCACAGTGCGCCACGTCGTCGCCCGACTCGACGGCGAGGTACGAGATGTGCGGCGTGCGGCCGAGGAGCGTGTAGTCGAAGACGGACATGTCGGCGGGCAGCTCGGGTGACTGAGGCACGTATGCCACCGCGCGCGCACGTTCGCGGCGACCCATCCCCGCCGTAAGCGTGCCGTTCACCTTCACGCTTCCCTCGTGGTCGATCAACCCGGCGACCGCCTTGATCAGCGTCGTCTTCCCGGCCCCGTTCGCGCCGATGAGCCCGACCCACTCGCCCCGCGCCAGCGAAGCCGTCACGCCGTCGACCGCGACGTATCCGTCGAAGCGGACGGTCACCCCATCGAGCGACACGACCGCTCGCTCGTCGCCGGGAACGGCGCCGCGGCGCGCTCGCCTGTCGGCGAGACGGATGACGGTTCCCAGGCGGGTCACCGCGTGCCCCCCATGGTGCGCTGGCCGGCCCGTCGTGACACCAGCACGAAGAGGAAGAACGGTGCGCCGATGCATGCCGTGACGACCCCGATCGGGACCTCCGCGGGAGCCTGCACGGTCCGGGCGATCAGATCAGCCCCGACGAGGAACGCCGCGCCGCCCACCATCGCCACCGGCAGGATGATCCGGTAGCTGGCGCCCGCGGTCAGTCGAACCGTGTGCGCCACGATGATCCCGACGAATCCGATGAGGCCGCTCACCGACACGGCGGCGGCGGTGCCGAGGGTGGCGGCCGCGACCACGATCAGGCGGGTGCGGGCCGGATGGATCCCGAGCGTCCCCGCCTCCTCCTCGCCCACGCGCAGGACGTCGAGCATGCGCCGGTGGGCCAAGAGCACGACGCCGGACACGATGACGTAGGGCAGGATCAAGGTCACGTCGGACCACGATGCCACGGAGAAACTGCC
>DATJTU010000044.1:0-5980 GCA_035503015.1 Acidimicrobiales bacterium
CATCGCGGTCGACAACACCGAGCCGACGCGCGGGACGGGCTTCTACGGCGCCGGGAGCGAGCTGGTCGACGTCACCGTCGATCTCGCTGCGGGCCACACCTACGACGTGGTGGTCGACGTGTGGCCGCGCTCGACCGCCTCCCCCATCATCGGCGCGCGCGTCACCGCCGCCCCGCCCGACACCGGCGACGAGATCGAGCGGGCGGTCGACGCCGCGGGGCAGGCCGACGTCGCCGTCGTCGTGGTCGGCTCCAACAGCGCCTGGGAGTCCGAGGGCCACGACCGGCCGGACCTCTCGTTACCCGGGCGCCAGCGCGAGCTGGTCGAGGCCGTGCTCGAGGCAAACCCGCGGACGATCGTCGTCGTGAACGCAGGCTCCCCCGTCGAGATGCCGTGGGCCGAGCGCGCGGGCGCCGTGCTGGTCCCCTGGTACCCCGGCGAGGAGGGCGCCGACGCGCTGGCCGAGATCATCGTGGGTGCGACGGAGCCGACGGGCCGCCTGCCCGTGACCGTCCCGGCGCGGGTCGAGGACGGTCCGGCCGGCTTGGGCGTGGAGGGTGACCGGTACCCGGGGATCGAGGGGAGGGTCGTCTACGGCGAGGACGAGCTGGTGGGCTACCGCTTCTACGAGAGCACCCGCCTCGCCCCGCGCTTCGCGTTCGGGTTCGGGCTCTCCTACGCCCCCCTCGGGTTCGAAGACGTCGACATCACACCCGCGCGCGTCAGCGTGCGACTGGTGAACACGGGAGCGCGCGCCGGGACCGAAGTCGTCCAGGTGTACGTCCGCGCGCCCGAGGCGCCGGTGCGCCGGCCCGACCGGGAGCTCGCCGGCTTCGCCAAGGCGACGGTCGACGCCGGAGCGGACGTCACGGTCCACATCGACCTCGGACCGGTCGCCTATCGCTTC
This sequence comes from Acidimicrobiales bacterium, assembly GCA_035503015.1. Taxonomy (GTDB): domain Bacteria; phylum Actinomycetota; class Acidimicrobiia; order Acidimicrobiales; family RAAP-2; genus Bog-473. The sequence goes on from DATJTU010000044.1 coordinate 908, forward strand.
TGGGACCACGAGGCCCACCGATGGCGTGCCGACCCCGGTCGCTACGAGATCCTGGTCGGCACGTCCTCGCGCGACATCAGGGCGAGCGCCGAGGTGCTCTGGCCCGGCGAGCCTGCAGGGGCGTGAGCGGCATCCCGCCCGAGGACGGGCGAGGCGGGAGCAGCGGGACGAGCACCTCGGAGGCCGCGCGGCCGTGGACCCTGACCTGGGACCGCCTCCTGGTCGAGCCGCGCCGGCCGGCGGCGATCCGGGACCGGCCCGACGCACACTGGTTCGCGGTCGCCGCTGTCTGCGTCGGCGCGTTCATGGGCCAGCTCGACGCCTCCATCGTCACCGTCGCGCTGCCCACCTTCCAGCACACCTTCGACGCATCGGTCGGCGCCGTGACGTGGGTCGGCCTGTCCTACTTGTTGGTGCTGGTGGCGACAGTGACAGCTGTGGGGCGCTTCGCCGACATGTGGGGCCGCAAGCTCCTCTATGTCTACGGGTTCGTGATCTTCACCCTGGCGTCAGTGCTGTGCGGCCTCAGCCCCGACCTCGGCGCCCTGTGCGGCTTCCGTGCACTCCAAGCCGTCGGCGCGGCCATGCTGCAGGCCAACAGCCTCGCCATCATCGTCCTGGTCGTGCCGGGCCGTGCCCTCGGCAAGGCCATCGGGCTCCAGGGCGCGGCACAGGCGCTCGGGCTCGCGTTGGGCCCGACGGTCGGGGGCCTCCTCCTCGCCGCCGGGGGCTGGCGCCTCATCTTCTTCGTCAACGTGCCGTTCGGGATCTTCGGCGCGGTGGCGGCGGTGCTGCTGGTGCCCCGGAGCCGCGACCTCATGGCGAGAGTCCGCTTCGACTGGACCGGCTTGGCCATCTTCTTCCCGGCCGTGGCGGCGCTGCTCTCCGCGATCACCTTCGGCGCGGAGGTGGGGTGGGGCTCCGCGCTGATCGTGGGCCTGTTCGTCGTCGCCGCCGTGCTCGGGGTGGTGTTCGTCTGGCACGAACGCCGCGACCGCGACCCCATGCTCGACCTCGGGCTCTTCCGGCGACTGCAGTTCTCCACCGGGATCGTGAGCGGGATGGGCTCGTATCTCGTGATGTTCGGCGTCCTGCTGCTGGTGCCCTTCTTCTTGGAGCGCGGCCTGGGCTTCGGCACCGCGCGCTCGGGGCTCGAGCTCATGGCGATGCCCCTCGCCTTCGGCATCGTGGCGCCCCTGGCGGGGCGCCTGGCGGACCACGTGGGGGCACGTCCGCTCACGGTGAGCGGCATGGCCGTCGTCGCGGCCGGGCTGGTCGTGCTCGGGGTCGCACTGCCCGCCACCGCCGGGTTCTTGCTCCTGCTCGCCGCGGTGGGTGTCGGCATGGGCCTGTTCACCTCCCCCAACAACGCCTCGATCATGGGTGCCGCACCGGGTCAGCAAGCCGGGATGGCGTCGGGGGTCTTGAACATGACGCGTGGCACGGGCACCGCCCTCGGCCTCGCCGTCACCGGGAGCATCTTCGTCGCGGCCGGCGGGGACACGGGCGGCGCGGCCGCCGCCCAGCACGCCTTCAGCGTCACCGCGTACGTGCTGGCGGGGGTCGCCCTCGCCGCCGGCGTGGTCTCGGCCCTGCGGGCCAACGGCGCGCTGGCCGACGCGACGCTGTCGTCCGTCGAATAGCCGCCCGGCGTCGGACCCCCTAGGACGGTGGCGGGAGGCCGAGCGAGGCGCGGATCTCGTCGACGTCGCGCTGGTAGAGCAGGCTGTGCGAGGGGTCCGCGAGTCTGCGGTACGCGCCGTCGGAGAGACCGAGGCCTTCGGCGCGCCACTGCCCGAGCTGCTGCGCGAGGTACCCGTTCTGGAGGGCGAAGTCCTTCTTGACGCTGTCCTGCACCCCCGGCAGGTCGTTCACGGCCTTCGTCGAGTTCGCCAGTCCGGTGATCATCGCGTTCACGTCGGCCTGCCGCTGACTCTCGCTCAGGGAGCTCCAGCGCGTGAGGTCGTAGTCGAAGTGCACATCGAGCAAGTCGAACTGTGACGCAACGCGGAGATACCTGGCCGCCTCCCCCTGCGGGGGCACCACCGAGAAGCCGTCATCGGCTTCGGGGGTCGGGACGGCCACGAAGCCGTTCGGGGACATGAGGATCGTGCCGTCCGCTCGAACGAGAACGGGCGCCCGCCCGTTCTCCAGCACGTGGCCGAAGCTGACCGTGGCCACCGTCGGGTAGGGCACGTCGGAGCTCGGCGTGTCCCCCGCCGCCGGGTCCTCTTGGATGTACTCCGCCACGTCGAACGGCGCGGTGGCGTCGTCGTGCACCGTCAGGGCGTAGGTCGTGTCGTCGGTCAGGTCCTTCGCCCGCAGCCGCCACCCGTCGGGCCCCTTGACCATGCTGACGGCCACGACGTCCCCGGGCTTGATCTCCGTCAGTGTCTGCGGATGGAAGTTCCGCTGGGTGTCGCTCCAGAAGATGGTCGCCGCCTCGTCGGTGCCGAAGGCGGACTCGGTCGTGCCCACCTGGATGAAGTCCGACCCCCGGAGCTGTTGGATCCCGATCCAGGTGGAGGCGTCGCCCTCGTGCAAGGGCCTGGCCGACGCAGCCGGCACTGTGAACTGCGCGCTGATCTGGTGCACCGGGACGCCCTCGACGTTGTACCCGGCGAAGCCAGTCGGGGGGATGAACGAGGGCGTGGCACCGGCGCGCCGCGCGACGCCGCTGTGCTGCTCCGCGATGCCCACGCTCGCGGCCGCCACGACCGCGAACACCAGCACCACGAGGAGGTACCAGGGCGTGAGCCGCCGGACCGAGATGTCCATGCTGAGATCGTCGGGACCCGGTGGGGGCCGGTTTAGGACATCTGCCGGTCGGCGGGCACACCCAGAGGCTAGGTCTGCCAACAGACGCACAACTCGGCGCCGGTGGACAGCCCGCCGGCCGAGCGAGCTCAGCTCAGCTCATCTGGTCGTAGACCCACTTGTAGGTGTCGCGCAGGCCGTCCTCGAGGCTGACCGACGGGGCCCAGCCCAGCCGTTCGGCGATCAGCGTGTTGTCGCTGTTGCGGCCCCGGACGCCTTGCGGCGCCGACAGGTTGTACCTGCGGCGCAAGGTGACGCCGGCGATGCCCTCGACGATGTCGACCAACTCGTTGATCGTCACGAGTTGCTCCGAACCGATGTTGAGCGGCTCGCGCACGTCACTGCGCGTCAACCGCAGCGTGCCTTCCACACAGTCGTCGATGTAGGTGAAGCTGCGGGTCTGCTTGCCGTCGCCCCAGATCTCGATCTCGTCGCTGCAGTTCAGCACCGCGGCCGCCACCTTGCGACAGATCGCAGCGGGCGCCTTCTCGCGGCCGCCGTCGTAGGTCCCGACGGGCCCGAAGACGTTGTGGTACCGCGCCACGCGCGTCTCGAGTCCGAAGTCCTCGAGGTAGTGACGGGCCATCCGCTCGCTGAACAGCTTCTCCCAGCCGTAGCCGTCCTCCGGCATTGCCGGGTAGGCATCGCACTCGCGGAGTGGCTCGACGTCCGGCGACTCCTGCTTCCCGGCGGCGTAGACGCACGCGGACGACGAGTAGAAGAACCGCCCGACCCCGGCCTGGCGCGCCGCTTCGAGCATGTGGGTAGAGATCAGGACCGACAGCATGCACAGGGCTTTGTTGTTCTCGATGAACCCCATGCCGCCCATGTCGGCCGCCAAGTTGTACACGACGTCGACGCCGTCGCAGGCGCGCTGACAGGCAGTGAAATCCTGGAGGTCGGCGCAGCGGTTGTCGACATCGTCGAACCGCTGATACCACGCGTTGAGCGGCGCACGGTCCACCGCGCGGATGTCGCGCACGCCGTCGTCACGCAGGCGCGCCACGAGGTGGCCCCCGATGAAGCCGCCGGCTCCCGTCACCAGTACACGTGTCATGGGATCCCCTTTCCCTCTCACTCGTTCGTGTGCGGTCAACCACAGCGCGTGTCGAACGGGAAACGGCCGAGTCCCACCGACCATGTGGTCACGTCGGGCTGGTCACGGCTCCGTCACGTTTGCCGAACGGCCGCTCAACTGGCTCAACTGGCCTCGCGCTCTGCCGAGACGCCCGCGAGGTCGTCCACTGACTCCCAGAACGGCTCGCCCGCGCCGGACGCAAAGGCGAACTCGTCGGCCGGCACCGGGATCGGTGGGGCGACGAGCGCCGGCACGGCGGCCGGCTCAGCAACAAGCTCGCCGAAGACGTCGACGAAGCGGTCCGCCGCGCGCTCAGGACTGAAGGTCGCTTCGGCGTACCGGCGGCCCGCCGCGCCCATCGCCTGGCATGCCTTCTCTTCGTTGAGGAGCTCGGCCACCTCGGCGGCGACCTCGCTGCGGCGAGCCGGGTCGACCACGCGTCCGGCGGCGTGCGTGCGCAACACCTCGGCCACCGAGTTGTTCGGCGGGAGGACCCCCACAATGGCCCGGTTGGCGCAGAGGTACGTCAGCACCTTCGACGGCACCGAGAAGCGCGAGGCGTCGGGCTCGAGGATCGCGACGAGCAGGTCCGCGCTCGCCATGACATCGGGAAGGTCCTCGTAGGGCTGGTAGTCGAGCAGCACGAGGTTGTCGGCCAGCTGGTCGCGCTTCCACTGCTCGAGCCACGCCCGGCCCTTCCCCTCGGAGATCACGACGACCTTGGCGTCGGGGTGCGACACGCGCAGCTGCGCGCTGATGAGGGCGAGGATGCTCGGGTCGTGCTTCAGGCCGAGCGTGCCCGAATAGAGGACGACAGGATGCCCGGTCAGGCCCATGCGCCGGCTCCACGAGTTGTCGGCGTCGCGCAGCGGCAACTCCTCGATCGGCGCCCAGTTGGGCACCACCGTCGTGCGGTCGGCCACGCCCCAGGCCGTCAGGCGCTCCAAGAAGGTGGGCGAGATCGCCACGACGCCATGGCTCCGCCGCGCCACCGCGCGCTCGATGCGGTCCGCCAGCACCGCCACGGCCCGTCCGATCACGGGCAGGCGCGCCCGCGCCGCATTGCCGATGGCCTCCGAGTAGATGTCCTGGTGCCAGAACACCATGGGGATGCCACGGCGGGCGAGCCGGCGCGCCACGACCGCATGCGCCAGCAGGGGCACGTTGCTCAGGACCAC
>DATJTU010000045.1:0-5289 GCA_035503015.1 Acidimicrobiales bacterium
GCTCCTTGGTGAAGTAGCTGCCGGTCCGGGGCAGCTGCTCGACCCGGCCGACGTTCAACCAGGCCCGCTTGAAGACGGCCTCGCGCTCGAGCTCGTAGAAGGCCGGCGAGATGGAGTCCTCGTAGGAAATGGGCTCGGTCCTGAGGTGGAAGTGCTCCGTCCAACTGCCCTCGGCCGGCTTGGGCCAACGTGCCATCAGCGGGTCCTCCTCCTGGCGCGATCCACGATGCCCCGATGATAGCACCCCTCTCGCATTGTGAGAAGGGCGTTTCCGCCAGTCGGCCTCTCCTCAGCCGCCGTCCGCCAGCGAGGCTTTGAGCAGCGTGTTGGCCGCCAGCCGCATGTGCGCGGCGTCGACCAGCGTGCCGTCACGGCCGATGGCCCCGACCCCGGCCGCCTCGGCCTCCCGGTAGGTCCGCACCGCCTCCTCGGCTTCGGCCACCTCCGCCGGCGTGGGCGAGAAGACGTCGTTGGCGATCGGGACCTGGCCCGGGTGGATGGCCCACTTGCCGTCGTAGCCGAGCGCGCTCGCCGCCAGCGCGGACTGCCGGTACCCCTCGGGGTCCTGGTAAGCGGGATACGGCGCATCGATGGCGTCGACCAGGCCGGCCCTCGCTGCCGTCAACACCTGCGCGCGGGCAAAGTGCCAGAAGTCACCGGGATACGGCACGACCGGATCGAAGTTGCCGTCGACGCGCGCGTGCAGCGACGCGGAGAGGTCTCCCGCACCGAAGATCAGCGCTTCGAGCCGCCCGCTCGACTGCGCGATCTCGAGCGCGTTGGCGAGCCCCTCGGCCTCCTCGATGAGCACCTCGAGCCCGATGGGCCGCTCCAGGCCGAGCGACGACTCGAGCTGGCCGAGGAGGACGTCGACCCACCAGACATCGCGGGCGCGCCGGACCTTCGGCACGATCACCACGTCCAGGTTCTCCCGCGCCCCGGTGACGACCTCGATGATGTCGCCGTGGCACCACGGCGTGCCGATGCCGTTGATCCGCACCGCGCGCACGGTCCGTCCCCAGTCGAGCCCCGTGAGCGCGCCGACCACGATGGCCCTCGAGGATTCCTTGACCGCCGGCGCACACGCGTCCTCGAGGTCGAGGAAGACGAGATCGGCGCCGGCCGACGCCGCCTTCTCGCACATGCGCTCGCTGCTGGCGGGCGTGGCGAGCTCGGAACGGCGGGCTCTCGGTGCGCGCACGTGGGCCTCCTTCTCAGATGGTGCCGGCAGCGCGCAGCGCTGCGAGCCGGTCCGGTTCCACGCCGAGCAGGCCGACGAGCACGCGCTCGTTGTCGGCCCCGAGGGCACGGCCGAGGTGCTCGACCCGGCCCGGCGTCTCGCTCAGGCGCGCCACCGGCGCCTGCACGGTCATCGCGCCGAGATCGGGGTCGTCCACCGAGACGAAGGAGCCCCGGGCGCGCAGGTGCTCGTCGGCCAGCAGCTGTTGGGCGTCGTACACGGGTGCCGCCGCGACCTCTCCTCGTTCGAACACGGCCATCGCCTCGGCCAGGGTCCGGTCGGCGATCCAGCCGGCCACCAGCCCGTCGACCTCGACGGCGCGCCGCTGGCGCTCGACGGGGTCCGCGTACGCGGGATTGTCCGCCAGATCCGGGCGGTCGATGGCCCGGAAGACGCGCAATGCGATGTTCGGCGACGCGCTCGAGATCGCCAGCCATTTGCCGTCGGCCGTGCGGTACGCGTTGCGCGGAGCGCTGGCGGGCAGGAGATTGCCGACGCGTCCCGGCACCTTGCCCAGATGGCTGAAGGCGAGCGTCGAGGTCTCGATGAGGCGCGCCAGCGGCTCGATCAGGTTCACGTCCACCAGCTGCCCGCCGCCGCCGTGCAAGTCCCGGTGGTACAAGGCCATCATCACGGCGGCCGTCGCCGACTGCGCGGCCACGCCGTCGGCCAGGAAGAAGGGCGGGAGCGTGGGCGGGCCGTCTGGTTGGCCCGTCACGTGCGCGAAGCCGCTCATCGCTTCGGCGAGCGTGCCGAACCCGGGCCGGTCGCTCTTGTCCCCGCCGGCGCCGTACCCGCTCACGTGGAGCATCACCAGCTGCGGATGGCGGCGGTGGACCGAGTCGTAGTCGAGGCCCCACGCGGCCAGGGCACTGGGCCGGTTGTTGACGACAAGGACGTCACTCTTGGCGAGCAGGCGGTGGAAGAGGTCCTGGCCGTCCTCGCTGCGCAGGTCCATCGTCACGCATTGCTTGTTCCGGCTCATGGACTTCCAGAACAGGCCGACGCCGTCGCACTGGTCGCCCCAGGTGCGCAGCGGGTCCCCGACGCCGGGTTGTTCCACCTTCACCACCTCGGCCCCGAATTCGCCGAGCATCGTCGCCACCATGGGGCCGGCCGCCAAGGTGGCCGCGTCGACGACGCGCAGGCCCTCCAGCGGGAGGCCCGGAGACGCCCCGCCCGCTCGCCGGGGCGGGTGCTCGGTCGTCTGCTCAGGCACCAGTCGCCGCGGCCGGCCGCGCCAGGCCCAGGTGCTCGCGCAAGGTCGTCCCGCTGTAGTGGTCGCGGAACACGCCGCGACGCTGCAGCTCGGGCACGACGAGCCGGACGACGTCCTCGTACGCGCCCGGCGAGTGCGTCGCCGCGATGACGAACCCGTCACACGCGCCGCTGTCGAACCATGCTTCCATCTGGTCGGCGATGTCGGGACCGGTCCCCACGAAGCGCGGCCCTTGCAGCAAGGTGGCGCGGTGCCCTGCCAGGTCCGCCAGCGTCACGGTGTCGCCGCCGATGTGGGTCTTGATGTTCTGCACGAGGCCCCGGATGCCCGACACCGACTCGATCAGCTCGTCGGTGATGGGCGCGTCGAGGGGAAGGCCGGCGAAGTCGTAGTTCATCAACTCCGAGAGAAGTGTCAGGGAGGCCATCGGGTCGACGAGGTCGTTGAGGAACGTGGCCTCGCGCTCCTCCGCGTGCGCGGCGGACTCACCGACGACCGTGTAGGCCATCGGCAGCATCTTGACCGCGTCGGGATCGCGCCCGCGCTCACCGATCTTCTCCTTCTGGTCCTTGTAGTGGGCCCGCGCGATGTCGATGCCAGGATCGCCGGTGAAGATCAGCTCGGCCCAGCGCGCAGCGAAGTCGCGCCCGCGGCCCGACGATCCCGCCTGGAGCAGGACCGGTCGCCCCTGGGGGCAGCGCGGGACGGTCAGCGGCCCGCGGACGGAGAACCACTCGCCGTCGTGGTCGAGCTCGTGGACCTTGCCGGGGTCGGCGAACAGCGGCGTGGCACGGTCGAGCACCAGCGCGTCGTCCTCCCACGTGTCCCAGAGCCCGGTCGTCGCCTCCAAGAACTCGTCGGCGCGGTCGTAACGGACGTCGTGCGCGATCGCCTCCTTCAATCCGTAGTTCTGCGCCTCGCTGTCGTTGACCGACGTGACGACGTTCCACGCGGCGCGCCCGCCGGAGAGGTGATCGAGCGTCGCGAACGTACGGGCGACGTGGAAGGGCGTGTAATACGTCGTCGAGTACGTCGCGCCGAGCCCGATGCGGCTCGTCACCGCGGCACAGACGCCGAGCACCACGCTCAGGTCCAGCTTCACCGGCCGCGCCCCGGTGCGCACCGCCTCGGCGACCGAGCCGGCGTAGATCCCGGGCATGGCGAGCCGGTCGTCGAAGAACATGAGGTCGAAGCAGCCCTGCTCCAGCGTGCGGGCCAACTTCTCGTAGTAGCCCGCGGTCAAGAAGCCGTGTTCTGTCGCGGGGTGCCGCCACGAGCCCGCGTAGACCGTTGCGTTGCCCGCCTGCATGAAGCCCACCAACGCCATCTGACGCGTCGTCCTGCTGCTCATCGGATCTCCCCCGAATTGGCGTCTCAATTAGGCGTTGCCTCCAGCGCCCGACTTGGCCAGAAATTAATATGTAATATTTCAGATATCAAACTGATCAACACGACCGTGCGGGCCCAGGCGGCCAACGAGCTCCGTGACCGCATCTTGACGGGCCGGCTGCGCCCGGGCGACCGGCTCGACCTCGACGGCCTCACGGCGGAGTTCGGGATCAGCCGGACGCCGGTGCGCGAGGCGCTGCTCGAGCTGTCGTATGAGGGGCTGGTCGCGATCACACCCCGCAGCGGGATGGCGGTGGTGGGCATCTCTCCCGCCGACGCGGTCGACAACTTCGCCATCCTGGCTGCGCTGGCCGGGAAGGGAGCCGAGCTGGCCACGGCGCGGGTCACATCGGCCGAGCTGGACGAGTTGCGCGCGCTGGCCATCGCCGTCCACGAGTCACGCGACGTCGTCGGCGCCAACCGCCACTTCCACCGCGCCATCAACGTGGCCGCGCGCTCGCCCCGCCTCCTGACGCACATCCGCCAAGCAGTCCGGGTCGTGCCGGGCAACTACTTCGAGCTGTTCCCCGAGCAGGAAGCGCGGAGCCGTCACGAGCATGCGGCGCTGCTCGACGCCATGGCCCGTGGCGACGGCCGCGCGGCCCGGGAGACGATGGAGGCACACGTGCTCACGGCGGGCGAGGCCCTGGGCGACTGGCTGGCGGAGATCGCGGCCGGCAGCGGAGCCGCTTCGTCCGGCTCCTCTGGCTCGTCCGGCTAGTCCGGCTCCCGCTGCAGCAGCCGGTCCAGGTTCGCCCGGAGCTCGGGCGAGGTGAACGAACGGTCCTCGGCACTCAGCGCGAAGTCGAGCGCAGCGAGGACGGCCCGCTCCAGCTGGATGTTGACCACCCGCTTCGTGTCCTCGACCGCGCCCTTGGGCAGGCTCGCGATGCGGCGCGCACACCCCATCGCCTGCTCGAACACCTCGTCGTCGGGGCACACGTGGTTGACGAGACCGATCGCGGCGGCCCGCGCCGCCGGGATCCGCTCCCCCGTCAGCGCGTACTCCTTTGCAAGCTGGATGCTGGTGAGCAGCGGCCACACCACCGGCCCGCCGTCGGCGGCCACGAGCCCGAGGACGACGTGGGGATCTGCGAGGTGCGCGCTCTCGGCCATGAACACGACGTCGGACAGCGCGACGAGGCTGCACCCGAGCCCCACCGCCGGACCGTTCACGGCGGCGACGATCGGGACACGGCACCGCACCATGCCGGTGACGATCTGGCGCCCGTGTGCGATCGTGGTGCTGCGCAACGCGCTGTCGCGCGTCAGCGCGTCGAGATAGTCAAAGTCGCCGCCGGCCGAGAAGGCCCGCCCCGCACCCGTGAGCACGGCGACCCGTGCGCTGTCGTCGGCGTCGAGCTGGGGGAAGAGCGCAGCGAGCCCGGCATGGAGCACGTGGTTGGTGGCGTTGAGCTGCTCGGGGCGGTTGAGGGTGATG
>DATJTU010000046.1:0-6298 GCA_035503015.1 Acidimicrobiales bacterium
GACGATGCACTTGGAATTCACCCCGGAGGAGCTGAGCCTGCAACGCGAACTCCGGGCGTACTTCGAGGATCTGGTGGTGGAGGTGGAGGGCGCCGCCTCGGATGAACCGGCGTATGTCCGTTACATCAAGCGGATGGGGCAAGACGGCTGGCTCGGCCTTGGATGGCCCGTCGAGTACGGGGGCCAGGGCAGAGGGGCGATCGAGCAGATGATCTTCGTCGAAGAGTCGCACTGGGCGGGCGTTCCGCTGCCCCTCCTGACGTTGAACAGCGTGGGGCCGACGCTCATGGCACTCGGCACGGCCGAGCAGAAACAGCGGATCCTGCCGGGCATCGTCCGGGGCGAGATCCATTTCTCGATCGGCTACACCGAACCCGGCGCCGGGACGGACCTGGCCTCGCTGCAGACGCGCGCCGTGCGCGACGGGGACGAATTCGTCATCAACGGGCAGAAGATCTTCACCAGCGCCATCCAGTACGCCGACTACGTGTGGCTGGCGGCTCGCACCGACCCCGACGCGCCCAAGCACAAGGGCTTGTCAGTGTTCATCGTGCCGGTCGACAGTCCCGGGTTCCAATGGGTGCCGCTCCCGACGATCGCGGGCGATATCACCAGCTCAACCTTCTACGAGGACGTCCGGGTCCCCGTTGAGAACCTCGTCGGAGCGGAGAACGAAGGCTGGAAGCTCATCACCAACCAGCTGAATCACGAGCGGGTCGCGATCTGTCCGAGCTCGGGATTGCTCCGCAGCCTGACCGACGTTCGCCGCTGGGCGCAGGCCCACGAACTCGGGGACGGGCGCACCGTGATGGACCACGAGTGGGTCCAGATCACCCTGGCCAGGGTGCAGGCCAAGATCGAGGTGCTGAAGCTCTTCAACTGGAAGGTGGCGTGGGCCTCCGGCAAGGGCCTGAATCCCGCTGATGCCTCTGCCACCAAGGTGTACGGCACCGAGCTCGCGCTCGAGGTCTACCGAGCGCTGCTCGAGGTGGTGGGACAGGCGGGATACCTGAGCGAAGGCTCTCCGGGGGCCGTCCTTCGGGGCCGCCTCGAGCGACACGCGCGCGGGCAGACCATCTTCACGTTCGGAGGCGGTACGAACGAGATTCAGCGCGACATCATCGCGATGATCGGGCTGGGCATGCCCAGGGCGCCCCGATGAGGAGGCTGGTCCGCCCCGGGGGGTGCGCCGTCGGCGGAGCCGAACGGTGCAGTCGGAGGCTCAGCTCGCTGGCACGACGTAGGGGAACGACGCGGACCGCAGCTGCTGGGACACCGACGGCGTGAGGCCCGAGGGGACGGGTGTGTTCGTCACCAACGCGAACATGGCCTCGGGAGCGTTGTCGGCGAGCGTCCGGCCGTTCCGGACGGCGAACCCGTAGACCGCGGGCGTGCCGACCACGTAGGACATCACGTCGGGGAACAGCTCCCGGGCGACCGTTTGGCCGTAGGCGTCCGGGTCGGCCGAGCTGCCGGTTGCCGCGACGCACGACGCGATCCAGTTGGCGATCTCCTTGCCATCGGCGTCGTAGTCCTCCGACGGATGCCGGCTGTTGGCGGGATGCGTGAATTGGACGTCGTCGGGCCAAAAGATCGGCCAGATCATCGGACGTCCGAACCGGTTGATCTGGTGCCACCCGTTCTTGTCTGCGACCTTGGAGGCGCACCAGACCCCGATCCCCGTGTTCGGCCGAAGGTCTGCTCGGCGATGGGACACCTCGAGGACGATCGAGTCGACCGTCGTGTCCGCGAAGCTGTTCTTCGCCTTCGCGGGGTCCCACCCCGAGAGGTCCAGCGCCCTTCCGTTGCGGACCGCCCCGTTCACGATGTCCAGAAGCGATAGGTCGATGTAGAACGAGTCCCCGACCCGTCCGGCCCACAGCTTCGTGTCCGCACCGCTCAACGCTTCGCCGGACCGTCCTTCGAGCACGAGTTCGCCGGCCGCGTCGTTGTCGCGTGCCTGGGCGTCTTTCAGTGCGAAGAGCTGCAAGGGCTGGCGACCACCTGCGTCCGCGTCGCCGAAGGTCACGCGGTAGGTCAAGGACTCAGAGTCCTCCCCATTGCGGTGCACTTTGAACTCGTACCGGGCTCCCGGGTAGAAGGAGGGCTCGGAGTGCTCCCCCGTCACGGTGGAGTTCACGTTCATGACGAACACGGTGCTCTCGTCGCCGGGGAACACGTACAGGTCGTCGATGAAAAGTTGCCCTGTCTTGCCGGCGAGTGGCGTAGCGAGATGATGGGACATGGCGGGACCTCGTCTCGAATGAGGGGCCAACGTCCCCGCCGCTGCCGAGCCCCGAGTGTGCGTGACAGTTGCCTTGCACCCCGACCGGATTACGGCTGTCAACGGTGTACGACACGCCCGATCGCGGCCAAGCCGATAGTAACGGCTGCCCGGCGAGACCGTCCCGTTGTCCAGTCGCATCCGGTCCCTTGACGTAGCGTCAGCGCTCGTGATCACAGTCACATTGGCGGGCGCGTGAACCGTCGGTCATTCCTGCGGGGCATGACCGGATTCGGATCGGCCGTCCTCGCCGGTGCCACGGCGGCAGGCTGCGCCACGAGAGGCCCGGCGCGCCCGACCACCACGACTGCCCGCGCCGCCGCGCCCGAGTGGCAGGAGCTCGCCGGCGCACTGACTGGCGCCCTGGTGCGACCGGGTGAGCCTGGGTTCGACTCGGCGGGGCATCTCTACAACGCCCTGTACACGCCTCACTCGGCGGCGATCGCCCAGTGCGCGTCGACGAGCGACGTCCAGCGGTGCCTCGCCTTCGTGAGGAAGTACGACCTCCAGGTGGCCGCGCACTCGGGCGGGCACAGTTACGGGGGCTATTCGTCATGCCCTGGTCTGGTGATCGACGTGTCCCGGCTGAACCAGGTGTCGGCTCCCTCGGACTCCCAGACCGTGAAGGTCGGCGCCGGTGCGCTCTTGATCGACACGTACAGCGCATTGGAGGCACAGGGGCTCTTGCTCCCCGGCGGTTCGTGTCCCACCGTCGGGATCGCGGGGCTCGCCCTCGGCGGGGGCAACGGGGTCTTCTCCCGCGCGTACGGGCTCACGTGCGACCAGACGGCGGCCGTCGACATCGTGACGCCGGACGGCATGCTCCGACGGTGCAGCCCGGGCAGCGACGAAGACCTCTATTGGGCGTGCCGAGGTGGGGGCGGCGGGAATTTCGGCGTCGTCACCTCCTTCGAGTTTCGAGCCCACCCCATTCCTGATGCCATCACGCTCTTCACGCTCGAATGGCCCTGGGGAGCGGCCGCCTCTGTCCTCGACACCTGGACCCATTGGATCGCGGCCGCGCCATCCGAACTCTGGGCGAATTGCCAGCTCTTCAGCAGCGGGTCGGTCGGGGACGGTCTGGTCAAGGTGACCGGCGTGTTCGTCGGCACGGTTGCAGGCTGCACCAGCGCGCTGAACCCACTCCAAGCTGGCGTCGGGGCAGCGACGACGTACCGCTTCGTCGGTCTAGAGGACTACATGACAGCAGTCATGATCGAGGCCGGCTGCGAGGGAGAGCCGGTGGCGCAGTGCGCCACCCCGGTGGAGTCGCCCTTTGTAGCCAAGTCCTCCTACATGGGATCACCGCTCCCCGACGCATCAGTGAGCGCGATCATCACGGCTCTCTCCGACTTCCCCACGATCATCCCTGGAGGCGGCGCAGGTGTCGTGTTCGACGGCTACGGCGGGGTGATCAACGAGACCCGGCCGGACCAGACGGCCTTCGTCCACCGGGACGCCGTGGCCTGCGCCCAGTACTCGATCACTTATCCCAACGCCACGCCGTCGGCTGCGACAGAGGGGGCCGCGGCAGCCTGGCTCGACGGCATCCACCGCGCCTTCGCCGACGTGTCGCAGGGCTCGTACCAGAACTACATCGATCCCACACTGACGGACTGGCAAGAGGCCTACTACGGGAACAACCTGCCTCGCCTGCGACAGGTCAAGCAGAAATACGATCCGGAGAACCTCTTTCACTTCGCACAGTCGATCCCGCTGGCCTGACCGTCCACCCGATCCACGATCGGTTGCAGGGGCCGTTCGGGCGGAGCGCCGCTCGACCCAGTGTGTCTCCCTGGTGCGATCGAGCGGGCCCGGCGGCACGATGCCCCAAGGCCTTCGGAAGGGGACGTGATGAGCGGTGCTTCACAGCTCGACGGTCAGACCGTCGTCGTGTTCGGCGGGACGGCAGGGATCGGGCTGGAGACAGCCCGGCTCGCCCGCAGCGAAGGAGCCGAGTTGATCCTGGTGGCGCGCCACGAGGACCGGCTGCGCAGCGTCGGTAACGAGCTCGGCGCGCGGACACGCGCACTCGACGTCACGGACCCGCACCTCGTCGACGAGTTCTTCGCCGACCTCGACGCGCCGGTCGACCACGTCCTCCTCACCGGACCCGGCCCCTACTACGCGCCGCTGGCCGAGTTCGACTTCGAGCGGGCGCGCCGCGACGTCGAGACCCATCTCATGCTGCCGATCCGCATCGCCCAGCATGCGGCACACGGCGTGCGCCCGGGTGGCACCCTGCTCTTCATGAGCGGAACGGGCGGGCGGGCAGTCGCGCCGGGGTTCGCGCTCATTTCCGCGCTGACCGCGGCCACACCGGCCCTGGCACGGGACCTGGCGCTCGAGCTCGCACCTGTGCGCGTCAACGTCATTGCGGCCGGATTCGTGGACACCCCGCTCTCGGCCGAGTTGCTGGGCGACGACCTCGAACAGCGCCGGGCACAACTTCGCTCCACCCTGCCCGTACGACGGGTCGTCGGGCCGGACGACATTGCGGCGCTCGCCGTCCACCTGATGGTCAACACCGCGGTGACCGGAGCGACCTACGACATCGACGGCGGCCAGCAGCTCCTGAAGATCTGAACCACGACGTCTGCGGACGGTGAGGCGGTGCGGGCCGCGCCGGTTCAGCGGATCACACGGACGTTGGCCGTCGTGACGTTGTTCGCGTAGTCCGGGTCGCGGTTGAACGCGAAGGCAGCCCCGAAGACGGGGCCCCACGTCGGTCCCACCGCGATGAACTCGACGGAGACACTGGACACCGCGCCCGGGGCCAACGACCCCACGAACCACAGGCGGGCACCGCCGAACCACGAATCCCAGCCGCCCCAACGACCTCCGTGGCCCCGACGATCCCCGACGCGGTCGAGGTGAGCCGGCAGGACGACCTCAGCGGTCACGAACCGCGCCGTGGCGGGACCCTCGTTGGAGACGGTCAGCGTGCAGGTCCCCTCGTCGTGCACCCGCACCGACGCGGGACAATTGAGCGCAGCCGAGATATCGGCGTCGAAACGATGCGGTGGCGGAGGCGGAGGTGGTGGAGGCGGCGGCGGTGGTGGTGCCGACACCGTGACGTCGAAGGGACCCGCTGTCGCTTTCCCCACACCGTTCGTCGCCACCACCGAATAGGTGAACGAGGTGGTGCCCGCGGGCGGCGTGCCGGTCAGGTCGCCACTCGAGGAGTCCACTGTGAGCCACGAAGGCGCCCCGGCGCCGAGCGCGAAGGCGGGAGCGGGGACTCCGCTCGCTGCGAACGAATAGGTGTACGCCGTGCCCGTGACTGCGGTCGCCGGCGGCGTCTCGAGCGTGAACGCCGGCGCCTGGTCCACCACGATGCTCGCAGTCACCGTCGGCGCGGCGGCGAAGCTGGCGTTCCCCGCCTGGTCGGCGTCGACGACGCAGGTCCCCGGGGCGTCGTACGCCAGGGTCGAGCCGTCAGGTCCCGACACGGCGCACACACCCGCACCGCTCGTCGGGTCGACCGAGAACACGACCGGGTTGTCCGAACCACCCCCGGTCGCCGACAGCGTGGACGTCTGCCCCACGATGCCGACGCTCGGTGGCGTGAACGTGATGGTCTGCGGGACGCGGATCACCAAATCGGCGTCGACCGCGTCGACGGACGCGTCAGGGTCGACCTGGGCCGGTGACGTCGACACGTTGACGAGGTCGACGTACGCGCTGCCTGCGGTGAGGAACGCCGAGACGGTCCCCATGACCACGAAGGTGGCGGACGCACCGCTCGCCAAGTCGATGCCGCTCCACTGGAACTGGTTCGGGCCGACCGAGGCGAAGCTGGTTCCTCCGATCGAGCTGACGGCGAACAACGCCACGAACCCGTCGCTCAGCGAGTCGGACACCGACGCGCCCGTCACCGCGGACGGCCCGTTGTTGGTCACCGTCACGGTGTAGGTGTCGGCGGCACCGGGCGTGATGGTGTTCGTGCCGTCGGAGACGTTGACCGAGAGGTCGGCGGCGGGGAGGACCTCGACCGCGGCGTTCGCCGTCACC
>DATJTU010000047.1:0-4911 GCA_035503015.1 Acidimicrobiales bacterium
CTAGCGGTTGCGATTCTCCTGATTGGGGACGCCTTCGGCCGCGAGGATCTCCGCGCGCAACGAGAGTGCACGGTCGCGCAACGCTTGTTCCGCGTCGACGCCGACGCGCTGTGCCATCGTCGCCACCGCGAAGAGCACGTCACCCACCTGGCGGGCCACCTCGTCGGCGCCGCTCGACAGCGGGTCGTCGGCGCGGGGGTCGGTGCGGGCCGCCTGCGCGTGCAGCGACGACACTTGCGCCAGCGTGGCGTCCTCGGGCGGCGACGCCACGTCGAGGCCGACCGAACGAGCCTTCCGCGCGAGTTTGGTCGTGAACATGAGCGCGGGGAGCGCGGACGGGATGCCCTCCGTCACGCTCGCCCGCCCCTTCTCCGCTTTCTTGATGTCCTCCCAGTTCCGCGCCACTTGGTCCGCGCCGTCGACCGCGACGTCGCCGAAGACATGGGGGTGCCGGTGCACCAGCTTGTCGTGCACCACGCCCGCGACGTCGGCCAGGTCGAAGGCACCCGTCTCACTGGCGAGGCGCGCGTGGAACACGATCTGGAACAAGAGGTCGCCCAATTCCTCCTCGAGGTGTAGCGAGGCGGCCCGTTCCGCCGACGACGCGGGGCTCGTGCCGTCGAGGGCGGCGAGCGCGTCGAGGACCTCGTAGCACTCCTCGACGAGGTGTGGCATGAGGGAGGCGTGGGTCTGCACGCGGTCCCAGGGACAGCGTTCCCGCAGCGTGTCCATGAGTGCGACCAGGTCGGCCACGGCGCGCCCCGCTCGGGCGGCGTGCTCGACGCCCGCCCCGGCCCCGGCGTCATCGGACGCCCCGCCCCCACGAACGAAGGGCAGATAGACCGAGGTCAGGTGGTCGGGCTCGAGGGTCCGGTCGAGCTCCCACCAGTCGACGACCACCACCGACTCGTCCGGGAGACCCAGGTGGTGCAGGAGCACCGGCTGTGGCGGCGGCGAGGCGGGGTCCTCGGTCCCGGGTTCGTCGAGCGCCAGCTTGATGTCGGAGAGCTGGAGCCGCGACCAGCATTGCGCCACCAGGAGCGGCCCTTGGCCCAGAGCGCCCGCGCTGACCGCGCCGGCGTCGACGACACGGACGCCCTCGGCCACCGGGTCGACGCCGAGCGCCGCCCACGCCAGGTCGAGAAACGAGAGTGCGGGCACGACGGTGACGTCGATCCGCTCGTCGGCGCGCAACAGGTCGACGGTGCGCTCCGCGACGAGGGGCGAGCCGGGCACGGCGTAGACCATGGGCTCCGGCGCCGCCGCGGCCGCGGCGGCGACCAGCTCCTCGACGATGGCGCCGTACACGTCGTCGAACGTCGCCGCAGTGTCGTACAGGTGGTCGAACGCGGGCACGCCGGCGAAGCGCTCGGCGGCAGGGTGGCGCGCCGTCCGCAGGGACGCGTGCGGCGACGCCAGCAGCGAGGTGACGTGCTCGGTGAGGTGCTCGGGTCCGGCGGGCCCGAGGCCCACCACGATGACGTGGGGGCGGGCCGCCACCGTCAGCCGCTGAAGGGGCTCGCCGAGGACGATGCCGGCGCGGCGACCTGCGCCTCGTTCGCCGGCGCGTTCAGGACGTCGGAGGTCTCGGGCGTGAAGGGGACGAACACGACGGCCTGGTTCGGTGCCCACTCCCCGTAACGCGGGTTGACGCTCACCGACGAATGGCGCTCCGCCGCGCGCAACGCGGACTGGGTCACGTTCGCGCCCACCCGCTCGACGGCGGCGGAGACGGACGACTTCGCTTTGGCAAAGGGCGTCGGGGTCCGAGAGGTGATCTGGAACAGCACCCACTCGCCGTTGTCGTTGATCGGGCTCGAGACGGCGCCCGTCGCCAGGTTCTCGACCTTGGCGTCAGAGGGGAGGTCCGCCGCCACGTCGGCCAGGACCGAGCAGCCCTGCGGTCCGCCTTGCTGGGCCTGCGAGGCCACCTGGGAGAAGGGCGTCCCGAACGCCACCGACGCCGCGGCAGCGCTGGCGTCGTCCTCGCTCTGGTACACGGCGACGGTGAAGCACGCCGTGTCGAACTGGGAGCGGTGGGCCTCGAAGTAGCGCTGCAGCGCCGCGTCACTCGAGCCGATGCCCGAGAGGTCCTCTTCGAGCGCCGTGACGGTGGCCACGAACTGGACCTGGTCGTCCACGAAGGAGGCGGGCATCGACTTCAAGACGTCGCTGCCCGAGACCGGCTGCCCGGTGACGCTGCACGTGAAGTGCGGATTGTCCCCCTGGGCGGTCTGGGTGACCTCTTCCATGATCTGGGTGATCTGGCTCGTCAACTCCTGCCTGGCCTGGGCGAGGTCCGCCTGGGTCACGGTCACGTGACGCTTGTCCGCCAGCTGCTGGACGATCTCGTGCCCGATCTCGGTGTCGAGGTAGGTGGCGACGAACGCCGTCGTCGCCGTCGGGTTGTCGCCGCTGTTCTGGCCCTTGCCCGCGCCGGTGACCGGCGGCAGCTCCTCCCCGCCCGTCGAGAGGTACTCCTGCGAGTTGAGGTAGCACTGGTAGTCGGGTGAGGCGGCGATGGCGCTCACGTCAGAGTTGAGCGACGCCTGACTGATCGCCGAGCCGTTGACGACGGCCGCGTTGGTGGGCACCGCGAACGCGGCCGCGGCGAGGCCGCCGGCAAGAACGACGAGGAGGACGATGAGCCACTTCACGTGCGGCGCATGCTACAAGGTGTCCCCCGCGGGGCCCGCATCGGCGACGGGCAGGAGCTCCTCGATCACGCCGCGCACCGCGTCCGCGGGCGACGCGGGCGAATCCCCGTTCGTGATCGGGACCAGGAGCTGCCCCATGTCCTCGCGGTACGCCGCGCCGGGCGCCACGCGGCGCAGGCGCACCTGCGCACTCGCCGGCAACGTGACCGGCGCCACGCGCACGACCGGCTCGCGCGTCCCGCCGGGGCGTACCGAGCTCATCACGATCTCGGCGATGCCGCGTGCGAGCGCGCTGGCGCGCAGGCGGGCGAGCGACAGGAGACCTTGCGCGGGCGCGGGCAGCGGCCCGTAGCGGTCGAGCCACTCGGCGCCGATGTCCTCCACGTCGGCCACCGATTCGGCGGCGGCGAGCCGGCGGTACGCCTCGAGCCGGGCGTCCTCGGCGGCGACGTAGTCCTTGGGGAGGTGGGCGTCGCCCGGCACGTCGATCGAGACGCTCGGCGGCGTGGGCCGCGGCTCCCCCCTCGCCTCGGCGACCGCCTCGGCGACGAGCTGGACGTAGAGGTCGTAGCCCACGGCGGCGATGTGGCCCGACTGGTCAGAACCCAAGAGGTTGCCGGCGCCGCGGATCTCGAGGTCGCGCATCGCGATCTTGAAGCCGGAACCGAGCTCGGTGTGCTCGCCGATGGTGCGGAGCCGCTCGTAGGCCTGCTCCGAGAGCACCCGGTCGGCCGGGTGGAAGAGGTACGCGTACGCACGCTGCCCGCCCCGCCCGACGCGGCCGCGAATCTGGTGCAGCTGCCCGAGACCGAGCCGGTCCGCCCGGTCGACGATGAGCGTGTTCACCGACGGCATGTCGATGCCCGATTCGATGATCGTGGTGCACACCAAGACGTCGTAGCGGCGTTCCCAGAAGTCCAGGACGACTGTTTCGAGGCTGCCCTCGTCCATCTGCCCGTGCGCGATGGCGACGCGCGCCTCGGGCACCAGGTCGCGCAGCTCGCGCGCCACCCGGTCGATGTCCGAGACACGGTTGTGCACGTAGAAGGCCTGGCCTTCGCGCAGCAGCTCCCGCCGCAGGGCCTCGCTGACCGCGGAGGGGTCGTGCTCGCCGACGTAGGTGAGGATCGGGCGGCGATCGGCGGGTGGCGTGTTCACCATGCTGAGGTCCCGGATGCCGGTCAGCGCCATCTCCAAGGTGCGCGGGATCGGGCTGGCCGTCAGCGTGAGGACGTCCACCCCTTCGGCGATGCGCTTGACCGCCTCCTTGTGCGTCACCCCGAAGCGCTGCTCCTCGTCGACGACCAGCAAACCGAGGCGCTTGAACGCCACGTCCTGGCCCAAGAGACGGTGCGTCCCGATGACGACGTCGACACTCCCGTTGGCCAGCCCGTCGATCACCGCCTTCTGCTGCGCGGGCGACAGGAAGCGGCTGAGGAGCTCGACGCGGACCGGGTAGGGCGCGTAGCGGTCGGCGAACGTCTGCGCGTGCTGGCTGGCGAGGAGGGTGGTCGGGACGAGCAGCGCGGCCTGCGTGCCGTCCTGCACCGCCTTGAAGACGGCACGGACCGCCACCTCGGTCTTGCCGAAGCCCACGTCCCCGCACACCAGCCGGTCCATGGGCCGCGGCTCCTCCATGTCCGCCTTCACGTCGGCGATCGCCTTGAGCTGGTCGTCGGTCTCGACGAAGGGAAACGACGACTCCATCTCGGCCTGCCACGGCGTGTCGACGCCGAACGCGTGCCCCTCGACGGCGAGACGGCGCCGGTAGAGCTGGACGAGCTCGGCGGCGACCTCGCCCGCGGCGGCGCGCGCCCTGGCGCGCGTCCGCTGCCAGTCCGCGCCGCCCATCTTCGAGAGCGTCGGCGACTCGCCGCCGCTGTACGGGGTGATGGCCTCGATCTGCTCGACGGGCAGGTACAGGCGGTCCGACCCGCGGTACTGCAGGATCAGGTAGTCGCGCGTCGTCCCGCCCATGGTCCGCGTCGTCACCCCGTCGAAGCGGGCGACCCCGTGCTGGCGATGGACGACGAAGCTGCCGACCTCGAGGTCGTCGAAGAACCCGTCGGCTGCCCGCGCCCGCGGCCGGGCGCGGCGGTGCGGCACGCGGCGTCCGGTGACGTCGGTCTCGGAGAGGACCGCGACCTTGGCCTCGGGCAGGATGAACCCCGACGTGATGGGCGCGGCCACCACCGCCAGACCCGGGGTGGCCGGCGCGGCGTGGAGCACCGGCGCGTGGACACCCTGCTCCTCG
>DATJTU010000048.1:0-64965 GCA_035503015.1 Acidimicrobiales bacterium
CCGGTAGCTCGGTGACCGCATCGGGCACGCCTACGGGTGCTGGCACCGGCGCTGGGACAGCCACGACCGTCTCCAACGGCAACGGCTCGACCGGCAACGGCTCGACCGGCAACGGCTCGGGCGGGAGTGGCTCCGGTGGGAACGGCTCTGGCGGGAACGGCTCGACCGGCAACGGCTCTGGCGGGAACGGCCCGACAGGGACCGCCTCGACGGGCACGGGTCCTTTGGTCAACGTCGACGCACCTGCGTCGGTGGGCCAGGGTTCGTCAGCTCAGTCGGGTGGCGAGCCGAACGGCACGCTGGTCAACGTCGACGCGCCCGCGTCGGCGGACCAGGGGTCCACGACCGAGCCTCAGCCCGACCTGACGGGTACGAGCCCACTGGTGAACGTCGACGCGCCCGCGTCGGCGGACCAGGGTTCATCGGCTCAGTCGGGGAGTCAGCCGACCGGCACGCTGGTCAACGTCGACGCACCTACGTCGGCGGGCCAGGGAACGCCCAATGGGATCGTCCCCGACGCCGCCAGCACGCTGCTCGACGTCAGTCCGCCGGCATCGCTGCCGACGACCCCGTCGACAGCAACGTCCGGGGCAGGATCGTTGGTCTCCGTCAACGGTCCCGTTCCGGTTCCGAGCTCGGCAAGCCCAGCAGGCTCACTCGTCAACATCGTGCCCGCCTCGACAGTGACTGGCGGCTGATCACGCAGGTCCTCTTCCCGCTCGATGGCGGGAGGACCTGCAACGAGTGGGGCTCCTGGCACAGCAGGAGCCGGCTGTTGAATCAAAGACAGGAGCCCGCCCGCAAGGGCGGGCTCCTGCTCTTTCCTGGCCGAGCTCCGTTCCACACATCGAAAGGCGGCCTGCTTCCTCGCTCCCAAGAGGGGAACCGACGCAGAGCTGATTGCCCCGGCTTCGCCGGCTTGCCCCCGGTGACACCGAGCTCACAAATTGTGTTCTGGGCCGGGGAGCGGCGACAGTAGCCCTGTGGACCACCGTGACCGCAACGGACGCGCCGGTCGGCAGCCTCCGAGACTGAGCTACATGGTTAAGCAGTTGGAGCTGGCGGTGCGGGCGGAGATGGACGTGCACGCGCGGGCCTGCGGCCTGACGACGCTGCAATACACGGCGCTGACCGTTCTCGAGCGCCACCCGGGAATGTCGGGCGCGGAGCTGTCGCGACGCTCCTTCGTGTCACCCCAATCCGGGAACGAAATGGTCGGCCATCTCGAGCGGAAGGGTCTGATCGAGAGGACACCTGACGACCGCAACCGTCGGATACTGCGCATCACGTTGACGAAGGACGGCGCGAACCTGGTCAAGAAGTGTGACAAGTGGATGGACGAGCTCGAGGGTCAGATGCTGATCGGGCTGACCTCGCGCGATGCAAAAGAACTTCGAAAGATCCTCCTGACCTGTGTACGAAACCTGGAAGAACAGCGGGTGCTTGACGGTTCGTAAGTTCGAGGCCCGCCGTGTGCGTTCTCGAAGTCAAGGGACGGTGGCTCCTTCGGCTTCAGCACGCATCTCGTCCGCATCGGCTGGGAGCAGCCATCCCTCGGTGGTGAGCTCGTCGACCCTCTGGGAGAAGCGTTCGACATAGTCCTGGTGATCGAGGTATGCCTGTTTCAGGGTTGCGCTCGGCAGCCGCTCCTCGATGCCCACGACGCCGAATGCCGGCATGCCGTCGGGGTCCGTGCCGGGATTCGGCAGGTAGCGGTTGCGCGGCACGTCCATCTGCGCGCAGCGGACACCGCCGCAGCTGTTCCCGAACTCGTCTTTCACGAACATCCCGTCCGCTCCCGTCTCGATCCTCGGCGCGCGCGGTGGTGCCACGCCGGCGGTTACCCAGTGCACGAGGTGGTCGAGGCTCGCCGAGAACATCTCGCCGTGGGGCAGGCTGTTCATGACCGCGTCGGGCGGCACGGCGCCGGCTGTGCCGGTGGGATCGATCTGCCAGGTCGCATTCTCGCTGTACGGGGGATAGCGCGTGTTCATGTGGCCCGCCCCCGCCAACTCGTAGAGCCGGTAGCGATCCGTTGGTTCGTCGCTGTCGTCTCGGCGGTAACCCCGGTCGACTCGCATGGGTCCCCGGCTGGGATGCGCGATGTCGCCCTCGCTCACCACCTGGACGAGCGGCACGTCGCGCGGCCCGAACTGGACGGATGGAGCTCCGGACGGAAAGAACCCGTGATAGACGGGCGAGTCGTCGGCGAAGCGCTGCTCGTCGTGGGTGGTCAGGACGTACTTCGTCACGACCCACCCGGTCTGGGAGTGGCCCATCAAGATCGCGTCGCGCACGAGGAAATCTGAGAACGGGCCGCCGTTCGTCGGGGAGGTGAGCGCGGCACCGACCTGCGCCAGGATCGCCGGCGACAAGACGTTGATGCGATTCATCCGTTCGATTCGCTGCTGGACGCCGGCTGGGTCCCTCGGCAACGCCAATGCATTGACCTCTGCTTCGCCCGGCGCGACATCAGTCCAGATGTCCAGCGACGCATACCGATCTGGATTCGTGGGCCCGACGAACGCGTCGAGCGCCGTCTTCTGAGAGCACACGGCGACCCACGCGTGACCGGATCGCATCTGGTAGCGCGAGGTGTAGATCCACATCGGCGCCGCGCTCGCCGCATGCACGGGCTCGACCAGAACGGTGCCGCTGAAGCGCGCTGGGTCCCGCGGCCTGCGGACAGTGAGTTGGGTGCGGTATTCGTGACCATCGACCGAACCGGTGGCGAACCATTCCTCTTCGACGTAATCAAAGTCCTCGAGGGTGCCTTGGTAGCTGCCGGTCGGAACGAATCGAGCTGAGTCCTCGGCCGAAGGTGCGGGGATGATCGTCGCGGGCTGGACGGGCATTGGTCCTCCTCTGGGCACGCGCCGAGCCTGGACAACAGTCCTCGCCTGCCTCCTCACCAGGACGAGTTGCGTGTCGCTGGGGCGCTGCTCCCTGTCGAGCATCGAGCGTTGGGATATGTCAAAGTACCTGATATAGAGGGCTCGTTCCACGGAGTCCCTGTGTCCACCGGGGGGTAACACATGATGAGGATCCGCGACCTGGCTGGCGCCGGGGCGGTGGTGGCCGCGTTGGTGTGCACAACGCTCCCGGCTCAGCCCGCATCGGCTGCTTCGTCCGAGACTCCGGGAGTCACGGCCACGACGATCCGCGTCGGCATCCCCTACGTCGATGTGGCAGCGGTCAAGGCAGTCGGCGTCGACATCAGCTGGGGCAGCGTCCCCGACGCGTTCAATGCCGTCATCGCGAACATGAACGCGCACGGCGGTGTCGACGGCCGCAAGATCGTGCCGTACCTCGTCGCCGTGAACCCCACCGGCACGGCGCCAGCGGCCACGGCCTGCACGCAGCTCACTGAGGACGACACTGTCTTCGCGGCGATCGCGCCGCTCGAGCCGACCTGCTATCTCCAGCACAACGTGCCCGTGGTGGCGTCGATCTATCCGTCCGGGAGCTCACCCACCGCCGCCCGGGACTTCACGACGACACCACCGCAGAACGCCTACGACCCCCTCCAACTGAACGTCTTCGACCGCCAGGGCGTCTTCAAGCACAAGAAGGTCGGCATCTTCGGCGGGACGCCGAGCGACCAGACCGAACTGGGGCAGGTTCAGTCGGATCTGGCCAAGCTTCACGTCGACGTCGTCTCCACGGCGACCGACTCGGCGCCCCAGGGCGACATCGCGGCCGAGAACGGCCAGGTCACCGTCATCGCGCAGCGATTCAAGTCCCAAGGTGTCACCGAGGTGGTCGCGGTCGGCAACGGCTCGTCCATCTGGCCCGAAGGGCTCTCGGCGATCCAGAGCACCTACAACCCGCCGTGGGTGGCGACGAACGAGAGCAACTTCACCGGCGCCGTCGGTGGCAAGTACAGCCCGTCCTATCTCTCGAACGTCACCACGTCGAGCCCGCTTACCCCGCCCGCCGCCATTTGGAGCAACGCCGGCACCCAGCAGTGTGTCCACACGATCAAGAAGGCGTACCCATCCGACGAGATCCGCGCCTACGGCCCGACCGTGCCCGAGTCCGAGGCCACCTGGATGAGCGTGGAACTCGCCTGCACGGACATGGCGCTGTTCGCCGACATCGCCAAGGCGGCCGGCAAGGATCTCACGGTGTCGAGCTTCGTCCACGCCGGCTACGGCCTGACGAATCTGATGCTTCCCGGGAACAACGCGCCCATCTCCTTCGGGCCGGGCCGCCCCTATGCACTCGGTCCCGTCTACATGGTGCACTACGACCCGTCCCAGCAGGAGGTCGTATACGCCACGACCTCGGCCACCAAGTAGAGGCCCGCGCCCGGCCAAGGCAGAGGCTGGCGGACCTTGAGGTCCGACTCGGCAGCAGCGAGGGAGTCAGAGCAGGTACGGCTCGAGGAACAACGACGTGCCGCGCTGGAGATCCGACAAGGAGAATCCTGCGGTCTCTCGGTACTCGGCCGTCACGAGGGCGATCTCCTCGAGGGTGATGACTTCCGAGATGTCGGCAAAGCCGTCGGGTGCCCGCTCCTCGACGAGCTGCATGGGTCGTTCCGGTCCGAGGCCGCGATTCGCGCGAACGATGGCACTGGTGGCCGCCCTCCGGACCGATTCGTAGCGGTGGAGGGCGAGGTCGATGTCATCACGATGCAGCCGGATGCAACCGGCGAGCACGCGGGCGTCGAGGATGGCCTGCGAGGCGCCGTTGGAGCCGATCGGATACATCGGGTGCGCCGCGTCGCCGAGAAGTGTGGTGCGCCCAAAGGTCCATTGCGGCAGCGGGTCACGGTCCACCATCGGAAAGAGGAACGTCTCGGGTGCGGCGCGCACGATGGCGGGCACGTTCAGCCAACCGAAGTCCCACTCCTCGAATTGGGGCAGGAAGTCGCCGAGGAAGCCCCTGCGGTTCCAGTCCTCGGTCTTCGCGAGTGCCGAATCAGGACGTCGGAGCTCGGCGATGAAGTTGAAGGCCTGCGTGCCCTCCCTCTCGTCGGCGATCGGATAACCGACGAACTTCTGCTCCGGGTGTCCGGCCCAGATCATCGTTCGCCCGTCGAGGACGGGCTCGATCTCCGCCACGCCGCGCCACAACAAGGAACCGTTCCACAGCAGTGCGCCTTCGGATCGGTAGCGTTGCGCTCTCGCCGCGCTGTGGATGCCGTCTGCGGCGACGAGGACGTCGGCCGCGAACTCACCGTCCTCGAAGCGCGCCAGCGGACGGGCATCTCTTTCGCCGACGTCCACAAGTCGTCGATTCAGATGGAGCGCGTCGGGGCCCAGCCGCTCGACCACCGCCTCGAGCAGCACCTCCTGGAGGACCCCGCGGTGGATCGAGAGCTGGGGCCAGGGGTAGCCGGCGGCCAGTCCACGGGGCTCGCGCCAGATCTCCTGACCACGCTTGGTGCAATAGAGGAGAAGCGAGGGGGCAAACGAGCGGGCGCAGAGTCGGTCGAGCAGCCCGAGGGCATCGAGCTCGCGCACGGCGTGGGGGAGGAGGTTGATCCCCACACCAAGGGGGCGCAGTTCCCGTGTCGAATCGAACAGGTCGACCCGTGCCCCCGCCTCGTGCAGGCTCAATGCGGTGGTCAGTCCTCCGATGCCGGCGCCGACGACCGCGCAGTGCAGGTCCGAGGCTCTCGCCCTCACAGGACCTGATGGACGTGGATCCGGACCGTGTCTCGCTCCCGCTCACCCGTCGAGACGGCGAGAAGGTGGTTCAACCACTCGAGTCGAGCCGCGGAGGCCGACAGTCGGACGTGCGTCCGGAAGTAGTAGGTGTCCGGATCGACCGGCTCCCCCTTGAGGATGCGTTGGGTGATGGCCTCCGAGGCCTTGCGAATACCCTGGGACCGGACTTCGATCGATTCGCCCTCATCGGTCCGGAGCGCGTAGTGGGCATCGATGTCGAGCACACCGTCGGCGGCGCGGACTGTCTGCCAGTCGACCCCGCCGTCGAGCAGGGTGCCGGTCGTCCCCGCCAGGCTTCCGTGCCCGGTGAACCTGCCCCGCTCGAAGGCGATGAACCTCCGCCCGCCCCCGAGCTCGACGGGTGGCCGGACCAGAATTTCGATCAGGAGGAGCTCTCGTAGTTCCACCGGCCTCATCGGCTCTGGCTCCCTCTCGGTGGTCGTCGAACCCATGATGCACCGCTCGAGTCACGCACAGACATCTCCCGTCGCTTTCTCGAAACTGGCCGGCCGTCGTCCCCCCTGCTAGGACGCAGACGTCGGCCCCTCGGCGCCGATGACCCGGAGAGGGAAGGACGCCGCGGCTACCGCGAGGATCTCAGCTCTGTCGTCGGCGAGGATGAATCCTGCTGCGATCGCGGCGTCGAGTGCCGCCTCGAATCGCCGCAGATAGTCGGCCCGGCCTCCCGGGTACAGCTCGGCCAATGTGGCGTCGTCGAAAGGCTCCGTCCGGCCGAAGAGCATGGCGAAGGTCTCACCGCTCTGGCCGAGGCCGGACATGACGGCAGTGGGGACGTCCACCCAGGGAGTGCGGATGCCACCGACGGCGAGCCCGTGCCCGTCCAATTCGAAGCCCGATCTGTCCGCATTCACCGCCAATCGTGGTGCCTGGGGCGGCGGATCGCCGCCGGTCGCCCAGCGAGTGAGATGAGCCAGCGCCGCCTGCGCAACGTAGTGCTGTTGGGGGCCAGCGTTGATCGGCGAATCGGTGGTGCCGATCATGAGGCTCGAGGTCGGGCGGAGCAACTCGGCCAGGTCCGCTGCGCTCAGCGTGCCGTCATCGTGCCGACCGGCGCTAACCGTGTAGGTGTCGGCATGCGCGGCGCCAGCCATCTCCCAGACCCGCACGGTGTCCGAGTCGGGTTGCTCCGCCAGACCGCCGCCCAACAAGATGACGTCTGTCTCGCTTTGCAGCACGAGCACCGGAACGCGTGCGTCGGTTCGGATGCGCTCACCTTTGGACGAGATTGCGACCCGCGTCGCCTCCATGGCCGCACCACGTGCCGCGGGGATGAAGACTCCGTCGATCGAAACTCCGACTCCTGGCCGCCCGTGAACGAGGAATCCGTTGAAGAGC
This sequence comes from Acidimicrobiales bacterium, assembly GCA_035503015.1. Classification (GTDB taxonomy): domain Bacteria; phylum Actinomycetota; class Acidimicrobiia; order Acidimicrobiales; family RAAP-2; genus Bog-473. The sequence goes on from DATJTU010000048.1 coordinate 7,035, forward strand.
CGGACGTGAGGGTCGATGGCGTTGATGTAGGTAACCAGACATGCGGCCGACTGTGATTCGCCGGCCGCGAGCAGCGTCTCGGGGGCAAGCCCACCAAGCGGGCCTTCGTCCGCGGGCAGCCGAAGCAGCGCGGCGACCTGCGTGAATATGTCGAACGACCACGCGTCGCCCGGGTGTTCGAGTTGGTTGTAGCGATCGGGAGCGAGCAGCTTCAAGTGGATGCCCTCGACGAAGCCGCCGCCGTCGATACCCACTTTCTGGGCGGACACGCCGACCCACGCGTGACCGTGTGCGGCCACGTGGCGGTGGAAGAAGCCCCAGTCCGGAGCAGCGTCGATGCCGGCGGACACGTTGTGCCACTCGACGACCGCAGTGCCGCTGAATCGGGCCTCGTCGACGGGGCGGCGGACGACGAATCGGGTCTTGAACGGGGCTTCGGGACCGGCAACGACCTCCCACTGCCCGTCGAACCCACGCTCGCCCTGGAGCACGTAGGAACGAGCCGTCCCTTCCGCGCTGAACTCGGTCTCCTCGTAGCCGAGCGAGGCCAGGTCGTAGTCCCGCATGATGTCCGGTGCCTGGCCCGGCATCTCCTTGAACACAGCCGAAGGTGTGCGAGTCACAGTGGTCCCTCCGATCGGACGGGTCGCCCGAATTCGTTGCTTCCCGGCAATATATCGATGCGGCCTCGGCGCGGCTCGGTGGGTGCGCGATCTCCGCGGCGGCGTTCGGGCCGCGCGTGCGTCACGACCAGTCCACCTCGCCCACGGCTGCGGCCGCGCCGGCCAGCATCGGATCGACGTCGCGGGGGAGGACGACCGATGCGGTCACGGCCGCTCGAGCTGCCTGCTCGAACCGTCCGAGGTAGGTCTCGCGGCTGCCGTAGAGCTCGCGCAGCCGTTGCGATGAGAACGTCTCATGGGATCCGACGAGCCGCGAGAAGATGTCAGGGCCCTTTCGCAATGCGCTGTTGTGTGCCAGTGGGACCTCGACCTCAGGCAACCGGATGCCACCTCGCGCCATGCCGTTCTCGTCGCGCACGATCTCGGGCGGATCGCCTGCGAACTCGATGCGCGGCTGCACCGGTGGCCCGATGTCCTCTGTGACCCAGGCCTGGAGGTGGTGTGTGGCGGCGTCGACCACCGGCGCGAGCGACACCTGATTGATCCCCTGCAACTCGTCGAGTGGCAAGGAGAAGCCGAAGTCCCGTTCCTGTCGTGGCGCGGAGGACGCGATGGCCTGGAGGGACACGTGCGAGGCCCCGGCGACTTCCCAGTAGCGAAAGTGATCACTGTCAGGTTGGCGCACCCCGTAGCACGAGGTCGCCTCGCACTCGGTGTTGAGGACCATCACCGGCGTCTCGAGGTCGCTGCGGAGGAGGTGCAGGCCCTCGGGGATCCTGGGTTGTGTGCCGTCGTTGGCGCCCTGGACCGTCATCACGTCGGCGCCGACCTCGAGTGGTGTACCGCCTCCGAAATACATGACGAGGAAGAACGCGTCGAAACGCCGGCTGAGCGGCTGGACCGCGTTGAAGTACGTCGCCAGCCGTGCTGCCGACTGCGAAGCCCCCTGGGCGAAGAGCCGGCGTACCTCGAAGCCGTCGAGTGGATCGATGTCGCCACGCGCACGATCGGGCGCAACCAGGTCGGCAGCCTGGGTGAAGATGTCGAACGAGTAGTCGTCGCTCTCGATGGAGAGCGAGCCGTAGCGCTCGGGGTCCCAGGCGCGAAGGCCTTGGGGGTTCTCGGGCGTGCCGTGGATGCCGACGCGCTGGGCGGAGACAGCCGCGTAGGCGTACCCGCCCGCGAAGAACTCCGCACTGTCGCCGCCCCCGAAGTTCTCGTACCCGGCTGACACGTTGTTCCACAGCACGATCACTGTCCCGTTGAAGTCGGCGGGTTCGTCTGGGCGGACGACAACCATGCGCGTCGTGTAGGGCGCAGATCCCATCGGCCGGACCTTCCACTGCCCGTCCCAGTCAAGTGTCGTCCCGGGTGCGAGCCCGTAGCGGACGGCCTCACCTTCCACGAAGTACTCGTCTTGGCGGTAGCCCTGGGCTGCGAGGTCTGCAGTTGGCCCGCCGAAGGCCCACCCCCTGCTCCCCCCGGTCACGGGCCCGCTCACATGCATCGAGGCCCCTGGCTGTCGCTGCAACGCCGGCGCCGCCACGGGAGCGACCTGGCGGCAGTCTCGTCGAACCGGTCGTCCGCGACCAATGTCACGAGCCAGGCCGATCCGGGTTGGGCAACTTTCTCCGCGATCGTCATGCGTGCGAGGAGATCCGCGACCCGGTCGGCGACGGATGCCTCTGCGTCGAGATATCGCTCGACAGTGGTCATCGGCTCACGACCCGTCGGCGACGAGTGCGCCCACGACGAAATCGGTCACCTCGTCAACGATGCCGCAGTCCGGGGCGACACCGTCCATCGAACCGATGCCCATGGAGATCCCTGCCAGGATCCTCGGCAAAGGTGCGGCTCGTCCGACGGCGCCGGGTGGCGCGGTCCCCGACTTCACTGCCTCCCTAACAACCGCCTCCACCGCCGCCGCCCATTCGCGGTCGCGCTCGTCGAGGAGCTCGCGGATGCGAGGGTTCGTGAGCGTCTCGCCCCACAGCGCCGGCAGTGCCGCTCGGCTCGCCGGCTCCGCGAGATAGCTGAGGGTCGCCTCGATCAACCGCCGCACGTCTCGTCGGAGGTCTCCGGTCGGAGCGGGGACGGGGAGTTCGCCCGTTGCGTCCGGACCATGACTCGGGCCGAGGACGGCAGCGGCGACCAATTCCGGCTTCGTGCTCCAGCGCCGTGTGATGGTGCGCACGTTGACGCCGCAGCGGCGCGTGACGTCTTGGATGGTGAGGCCCCCGTAGCCCCGGTCGACGAGGGCTTCGCGCACCGCGTGGAGGATGAGAGCGTCGAGCTCTTCGTTCCGCGGGCGGCCGACCCGAGCCGAGGTGGATGGGGCCTGAGCAGGGGGTTCCTTGACCAAGGCCAACGGTGGCACGGACCCCAACCTACTGCGTAGACCCAGTTCGTACCAACGAATTAGGACAATTAGTTGACGCTAATTGTCAGGCGGCGATAGGTTCCCGCCGTGATGTCGATCGACAGGCGCACCCGCCGCCACAGCGACACGCGCGTGCTGCCGCCGGCCTCTGTGCGACACGACGTTCTCCCCGGACTCCTCGAGGAGCACGGGGAGCTGGCGGCCCGAGGCATGGCGTCCATCGGGGCACGTCCGCTCACGATCGTGGCGGCGGATGAATGCTTCACCGTGGACCGGACGAGCGGGCACCTGTCGATTCGAGACGGCCACAACGACGCCGCGCTCGAGGTCGCGATGGAAGAAGAGGCGTTGTCGGACGCGATGCAGGACGTCGCCTCCTTGGCATGGGCTGCGATGATGGGACGTCTGACCGTGGAACGAGGAACGTTCGATGACCTCGCTCGTTGGGACCCGGTTCTGCGTACGCTGCGCGACGGAGAGCCGGTCTTTGAGCCGGGCACGCTCGCCTTCTCCGGGCTCGACGGTTCGCCGCTTGATCTCCGCCGCGCGTTCAGGTTGGACGACGAGATGGCGGCTGCGGGCTCGTTTCTCGGCCAAGCCGGCTACGTGCACCTCGTAGAGATCTTCACGAGTGAGGAGATGGATGCCGTCTCGGCCGAGCTCGACGACGCGGTCGCGACGGCCGAGCGCGACGACGGACAGTCCTGGTGGGCGCGGACAGCGGACGGGTGGTATCCGGCGCGGATCCTGGGGTTCAACCGGTCCTCAGCGACGTTGCGTGAGCTGCTCCGCAGCGAGAAATTCCTTCGTCTGACCGCACTCGTGGAGGACGACCTGGTCCAGGCGGACGTGGAACAGAGCGACATGGCGGAAGGCCTGCTCAAGAAAATCGGCGTCCTCGAGGGGATATCCGACGTCTCGTGGCACAAGGACTGCGGACCCGGTGGCCACACGCTCGGATGCTCTGGCCTCACCGTCGGGATTCAACTGACGGCCGCGGACCGCGAGACAGGTGAGTTGGGCGTGATGGCGGGCTCCAACCGGGCCAACATCCCGGGTCTCGCCCCGGTGCAGGATTTCGGTCTCGAGCGCGTGCCGCTCCCCACCGCGAAGGGTGACGTGACGATCCACTGTTCGTGCACCATGCACATGAGCCGGCCGCCTGTCTCGGCGGAACGCCGCGTGGTGTACACCAGCTTGGCGCTCGCGCCGTTGCCGGAGGACGAGTACGTGCGCCCCTCCGAGGACGCAAAGCGCAGCGAGCGTTCTGCGCTGCAGGATCGCGTCGGACAAGGTGTCGGTTCGGCGCGTGAGCAGCAGACCTTGGGCCTGGACTGAAGACAGAAAGGCCGACCCACCGGCGCGCGACGCGACGCTGCGTGAGTCATCGGCTCGGGCTGATCAGCTCGGTGACCGAGCGAACTGCACCGAGCCCTTGGTCGCGTCGTAGTGGCCGACGTAGACCGCACCCAGAGGGTAGGGACGTGACGGCCCGAACGAGACGGGCACGGCTGACCCAGGGATGGACGCCCCGTGCAGCGCGTAGCCGGCGCGAACGAAATTCGCCCGCGTGAGGTCCTTGCCGGCCGCCTTGGCGATCGCGGTGAACAGAGCCAGATTGTCGCAAGCGTCTTCGACCGCGTAGAAGCTTTGATCGGACCCGGTGATCGGGTTGCTGGGCGGGGTGATCTTGTCGTCCGGGTACGCCCGGTGGACGACTTGGTAGCACTGTTGGTCGGCCGCTTGGTGCCAGGTCTGATAGTTGTCGAGCACGGCGCTCGAGGTCACCATGTTCTTGAGGTAGGCGGGCTGGATCGACGACGCAATCGCTGCTGTGACCACTGTCCCCGAGTTGGTCGCAACCCATGGCGGGTTGAACGTGCTCTGGTTGGCCTGGAGCGCATCGGGCCAGATGAGGGAGCCGGTGCCCACGGCGACGACCTCGTTTACCCCCGAGGCGCGGAATCGTTGGGCGATCACGTTGGCGTCCTGGTACGTGGCGGCCTGGTCACCGGTGGGTGCCGAATCCACGGCGTCGTCGACGACGTCGACATGAAGTGACTTGAGGGAGGACTCGACGACCGCCGCTTCGCGCTGATCGGTCACGCCTCCGGCGAAGACGCCGACCTTCTTGCCGTTGAACGCCCCTGTTCGCTTGAAGACGGCCAACTGAACAGGGTCGTAGGCCAGGGGAGGTGCCTGCAGGGTGAAGTTGGGCGCGCCTTGCGCCGTCGACACGCCCTGGTAGACGCCGTTGATGGTCGGGATGCCATATTGGTCGAGGAAGCAATCCGGCTGCTGGGGAGCGAACGCGACGAACACCTTGTCGTCCGCGGCCAGCTGGGTGCACGCACTCGCGGCGGGAGCGGTTCCGACGGGATTGACCGCCACGAGGTACGGGACGACGCGGCGGCCGTCGATCCCGCCGTGCGCATTGAGGTTCGCGACGAGCGCGTTGTAGGCGTCGGGATAGTTTCCGTGATCGAGCGTCACGCCGTACTTGCGCACGGCCGAGAGGTCGACGTAGGGGATCCCAACCCGGATCGGTGCGCCCGCGGCGTCGTCGCCGGATGACCTCGACGCAGTCTCGGACCCGCCGGCGGAGCACGTCATCCCCATTGCGATCGTGCTGGCCGCGAGGACCGCCGCAGCCGCGGCGACAACCCGGTTCCGCATCGTTGACCTCCTGGTAAGCGACTAAGTGTGTCACCGAAATGCGCGTGATTCCGGGCGCCGGCGTTGAAACCGGCTGAGACCGACGTGCTCGTTGTGCGGTCGCGCTCATCGGCGGAGGCGATAGAGGACTTCGCCCGCGTGCGGAACCACCAGTGCTTGGGGATCGGCATTCCACGCGGCGAGGTCGATCCCGGCAGGATCGAGGTAGCCCAGGTTGGCGCGTCGGACGACTGCCTCTGGTATCCCCGTGGCGAGCGTCACCCGGACCCGCGGACGCTCGCCACGTTCGGGGTCGTAGGTGCCGGACCCAAAAAGATGCGTCGAGTGCGCTAACTCGCCACGTGGGACGTCCTTGTATTCGTCCCAATGTGCCAGGAAGTAGTCACGGCAGTGGTACCCCAAACCTTCCTGTCCCGGGTGCGTGGCGGCAAAGGTGGAGATATGCGGTGCGTAGAGCACCACTTCACCCCCGTCCGCCACGACAGGCTCCACTTTGTAAAAGCCCTTTGCCCCCGTCCACAGGTCTTCGTAGCGCGGTGCCACGAGCGAGAGCACGCGTTGTACAGGTGCAGGCAGGTACTCGACGTGCGTCGTCGCCGCCACGTCTGACGCCGCCGCCCACGAGTCACCCGGTGGTCCAAAAGCAAGTGAGTGCAGTCCGCCCGAAGCATCGTCGACGACGACGCAGAGCGCATGGCGCTCGCCGGGCACGAGCGCCGCTGCGGCGTCGATGAGGGCTCGCACAGGTGTCACGCCCCGAGTCCCGATTATCGCTGCACTCGTGAGCAGCGCGCCGAGCCAGTGAGTGACGTCGATCAGCTCGGGTCCCGACAGTCCGGGAAAGAGGTATTTGTTCCCGCCGGAGAACCCGACGACCTCGTGCGGCAGCACGGGCCCGATGAGCACTGTCACGTCGCTCTCGGTCACCAGTCGGTTGATGCGGACGTCGACCGACTCGTCCAACAGGCCCCCAGAGAGCTCCGAGACCGTCGCCGCGTCCAGGGTGCCGACATCGACAAAGGTGTGTGGGTCACGCCAGTCGTGGTTCACCACCGAAAAACCGAACGATCCGACCATGGCGCTGATGGCAGCGGCCGACATAGGTGCGTGAGTCCCCAGGGCAATCACAGCGGTACACGTCCGGACCCGGCCGCGTACTGCCACGTCGACTGCAGCGAGGAGCGACGCCACCGGACATTGCCTGGTCGCGTCCGGAATGACGACACAGAGCGACCGCCCGTCGAGGTCGAGCGAATCCAGGCACCGCGCGATGAAGCGGTCGACGGAGCGGGCATCGAGAACCTCGTGCGGCGACCCGATTGTGATCGTCACGATTGGCGCACGACGCGTATGCCCTCGGCGACGATGCGGCGCAGCGCGGACGCAACCGAGGGTATGAAGACAGGGTCGAAACGTCTCTCGAGCGCCGTCCGGACGAGGGCGTCAAGTCCCGCCTCCCGCCGGCGTTGGAGAAGGGGCGCGTCAGGGTCGTCGAGAGCAGGAAGCGGTCGGCCTTGCACCTCGAGTCCGCTCGCAGCGGCAATCCACAGCGCAACCACGATGGCGAATTGTGTGGTGCTCAGCCCGGCGCGCAGGCGGGCTTCGACCACCTCCCCGAAGCGCTGGGGAAGCTTGTGGGATCCGTCCGCTCCGACTTGCGTGCACGTGTGACCGAGGGCAGGGTTCCGGAAGCGTCGCAATGCTTCGCCGGCGAACTCTCTGGGCCGCAGAGCGTCTGGGAATGGCGCCACAGCCAGCACGTCACTGACTACTCGTGCGGCGAATACGGCCAGATCGCGGTCGTCCGCCGCCTCCGCGATCGTGGTGCAGCCGGAGAGAAGGCCGAGGTAGGCGAGAGCCGAGTGGGGCCCGTTGAGCAACCACAGCTTTCGTCGCTCGTACGGTCCGGTATCCGTCACCAGCTCGACGCCCGACTCGGCCCAGGGTGCGAGGCGAGCCTCGGCCGTGACGATCCAGGAGCGATGTTCCTCGGTCACGACCGCGGCGAGGTCGGCGAGGCCCAGCTGCGATCCGATCTCGTCGAGATCAACGGCCCGGCTGGCCGGCACCATCCGGTCCACCACAGAATTGGGGAATGCCACCTCGTCCTCGATCCACGGCGCGAGATCTGGGCTGAGCGCGGCGGCGACCTGGAGGACCCTCGAGCGCAGGAGCGAGCCGTTGGCCGCCACGTTGTCGAGCGCGGCGATCACGGGAGGTCTACGGCCCGATCGCCGCCAATGGTCCAACGCGTGTGCGGTCACCCCGGCCGCCGACGTAGGGCGTCCGGGGTGCTCGAGCTCGGCGGGTCCGAGTTCGTATCCCTTCTCTGTGATCGTCAGCGTGACGAGGTTCGTCTCCGGGGCACAGAGCGCGCGCAGTGCGGCCTCAGTGCCCGTCGAGACCGAGACGAACGATCCGACCACGCGCAGGCGCGGCGCGACGCCAGGTTCGCGTTCGGCCACGGTGTAGTAGCAGTCCTGTGGCGCCATCAGCTCGGTGGTCCGAACGCTGTGCAACGAGACGCCTGCGATGAGCGCGTCGTGGCCACTCTGGAGCAGGTCGTCGGCGAATACGCCAATGTGCGCGCGGGCGAAGGCGCCGACGCCGAGGTGGGCGACCGTGGGTGCTCCGATTCGGCGGTGCGCAGGCAGGACGTCAGCGCGTGCGCGAGCGAGTGTGGCCGCGGAAAGGCGAGGGCGCGCCTCAGCTGCGAGGGTCATGGCGGCATCCAGGCGCACGCACAACGTCGAGGTCGTAGGTCTTGTGAGGCCCGTCACCAACGTCGACCCGACCGAGCACGCCGGTTTCAACAACGTCCATATGTGACGGTCGCCTTTCTTGAAGGGTGCGCACCGCCGATTCCGCATGCCCTTCGATCGTCATGGGGACACCCCAAAGGAACGCGCCGCGAGTCCGTAGGCCAGCTCCTCGGCGAGTACGGCCGCCTCGTCCTCGCGCAGCCGGTGCTCGGCAACAAGCTCGGCAAGGTAGCCCGCGTTGACGCGACGGGCGGCGTCGTGACGCGCAGGAATGGTCAGCAGCGAGCGGGCGTCGTCGTTGAACCCGACCGTGTTCGCGAAGCCGGCGGTCTCCATGACGAGCCGGTAGAAGCGCCGGAGTCCCTCCGGGCTGTCGAAGAACCACCAGGGTGGCCCGAGCCGGAGCGCCGGGTAGTGCCCGGCCAGCGGCGCCAGCTCACGGCTGTAGGTCGACTCGTCCAAGGTATAGATGACGACCGTGAGCCCTGCCTCGTTGCCGAAGCGGTCGAGCAGGGGTTTCAGCGCAGCGACGTAGCCGGTCGGCGTGGGGATGTCGGCGCCCATGTCCGGACCGAAGCGTTGCGCCAGCCACGGGTTGTGGTTCCGCCATGCGCCGGCGTGCAATTGCAGCACCAGCCCGTCGTCCATGCTCATGGCGGCCATCTGCACGAGCATCAGACCCCGGAAGAGCTCGGCGTCCTCGGCGCGCCGACTCGGGCCGAGGACGCGCATGAAGAGGCCCTCCGCTTCCCGGGTCGATAGGTCGACGGTCAACGGGGACGGGTGCCCGTGGTCCGACGCCGTGGCGCCTGCCGCGACGAAGTCGGCGCGACGCGCCCGCAACGCCTCGAGGTACCCCTTCCACGTCGTGGTGTCGCAGCCCGTCGCCGCGCCGAGCGCAGCGACGTTGGCCGCGAAGCCGGGCCGATCCGGGTCGACGACGTCGTCCGGGCGGAAGGTCGGGACGACGCGTCCCCGCCACCCTGATTGCCGCAGCGCCGCGTGCGACGCCAGCGGGTCCAGCGCGTGGTCGGTGGTCGCAAGGAACTCGATGCGCATCTGGGTGAACAACGTCCGCGGGCGGAAGGCCTCCTCGCCGAGCCGAGCGCACATCTGCTCGTACACGGCCGCCGCGGACTCGGGCCGTAGCGGCTCGTCGATACCGAACACGGCGCTCAGGGTGTGGTCGAGCCAGAGCTTCGAAGGAGTTCCGAGGAACAAGTGGTAGTGGTCGGCGAAGCTGCGCCAGATGCGGGCGCCGTCGTCTTCCGCATCACCCCCGCCGAGCGGGTGAACCCCGAGCGACTCCATCGGAACGCCCTGGCTGTAGAGCATGCGCAACAGGTAGTGGTCGCGGGTCACCAGCTCCTTGGCCGGGTCCTCGAACGGCTGGTCCTCCGCCAGGCTGGCTGCGTCGCAGTGGCCGTGGGGACTCACGATGGGGAGGGCGCAGGTTGCGTCGTACAGCCGACGGGCGATCTGCCGGGTGTGCGGCTCAGCTGGCAGCAGGCGGTCGTCGTCCAGCACTCGGTTCAAAAGCTTTGTCGAGCTGACCACCGCCTTGCCACACTCTCCGGCGCTGCACGGAGCGCGACCGACTACGGCCAGTCCTGAGCTGGACCGACGGCCCGGTTAGCGAGCTTCGTCATATTCCGGCGCGAATCGCACGCACCAAACTGAGAATGCCCGTGCACGGAGGGAAGAATGAGCCTATCCTCATCGGGCAGGATTCGAAATCCGCTCGAGAGTGCGGGCGGCCCTGGGGTGGGAATTTGAGCGACACGTCGATGGCGACGCCGTCCAGCAACACGGGCGCCGGCAATCCGGCCGAGCTGGCGCGGCTCCTGGCCGAGGGCGCCGAGGAGCGCAAGAGCGCGCAGGCACCAGAGGACGTGCTGCTGCCCGAGGACTTGCTCCCAGGGACGCGCGAGGAGCGCACATCGTTGCGCGACGGGCTCCGCAAGACCGGCACGACGACGTTCGCTGTCCTCGCCGTGATCGTCGCCCTCGACAACCTCCAGAGCTCAGGACTGAGCGTTCTCGCGCCCAACATCCAGTCGTCGTTCCGCGTCAGCTCGGGCGTCATCGTCTTCGTGGCCGGTATCTCGGGGGCGTTCCTCGTGCTGGGCATCCTCCCGATGGGGTGGCTGGCCGACCGGTTCCGACGGGCGCCGATCATCGGCTGTGCCACGTTCTTCTTCGGCGTCATGGTGTTCCTCTCCGGACTGGCCACGAACATCTTCTTGTTCTTCCTCGCTCGGTTCGGCGCAGGGATCTCGCAGGCGTCCACCCAAACCGTGCACGGCTCGCTCCTGGCGGACACGTACCCGATCAGCCTGCGCGGCCGCATCGGCGCGGCCATGGGCGTGGCGACGGGCATCGCGACGGCGCTGAGCCCGATCCTGGTTGGCTCGATCGCCAGCATCGTCGGCGGTCCGAACGGGTGGCGCTGGGCCTTCTACATCCTGGCCGTGCCGATCCTTCTGGTCGCCGTGATCGCGTTTCGCCTGCGCGAGCCGCCGCGTGGGCAACACGAGAAGCTCGACGTGCTGGGGGAGGTGGTCGGCGACACCCAGCCGGTGCCGCCGTCGCTCGAGGCTGCCTTCGCCCGCATCATGAAGATCCGCACCATGAAGGCGTGCCTCATCGCGTTCTCAGCCATGGGTTTCGGCCTCTTCACGGCGCCGGTCCTCGGCAACCTCTTCTTGAAGCAGGAATACGGCCTCGATGCATTCCGCCGAGGCCTCATCGGCACCATCGGCAGCATCGGCGTCCTGATAGTGCTCCCCTTCGTCGGGCGCTATTACGACCGCCTGTACCACCGCGACCCCGCCCAGGCGCTGGCGCTCATCGGGAAGATCATCCTCCCGGTGGCCGTCATCGTGCCCATTCAGTACTTCATGCCCAACGCCGTGCTTTGGGCGGTCTTCAGCGTCATCTACGCGATCCTCACCCTGAGCGCGTTCTCCATGGTCGGGCCCGTCCTCACCTCCGTCGCTCCGTACCACCTGCGCGGCTTAACCGGTGCGGTCGGCGCCATCTATCTCTTCTTCTTCGGGGCTACGGGCGGCGCGGTCCTCTCTGCCGCCCTCGACCAGGCTTTCGGACCGCGCGCCGCGGTCCTGATCGTCATCGTCCCGACCACCCTCATCGGCGGGTACATGATCATCCGCGGGTCGCACTTCATCCGCAACGACCTCTCCCTGGTCGTCGTCGAGCTCCAAGAGGAGATGGAGGAGCATCGGCGCCAGGCGGAGGACCCGGCATCCGTCCCGGTTCTCCAGCTCAACAATGTGGACTTCAGCTATGGGCACGTCCAGGTGCTCTTCGGGGTGGGCTTCGAGGTGCGGCGCGGCGAGGTGCTCGCGCTGCTCGGCACGAACGGCGCCGGAAAGTCGACCGCGCTGCGAGTCGCCGCCGGGCTCGTGACCTCCGATCGCGGCGTCGTGCGCCTCAACGGCCGCACCGTCACCTACGCCACGCCCGAGCAACGTTCCCGCCTCGGCATCCACTTGCTGCCCGGCGGCCGGGGCGTGTTCGGCGAGATGACGATCATGGAGAACCTCGAGATGGGTGGGTTCGCGTACCGGGGCGAGCGGGCCGAGCTCCGTCGCCGCATCGCGCACGTGCTCGAGATGTTCCCCGCGCTCGAGGCGGCCAAGGGCCGGCGGGCGGACACGCTGTCGGGCGGCCAACAGCAGATGCTGGCGCTTGCCATCGCGTTGCTGCACGACCCCGAGGTGCTGATGATCGATGAGCTCTCTCTCGGGCTGGCGCCCATCGTGGTCCAAGAGCTCATCGAGGTCGTCGAGCGGCTGAAGCAAGAGGGTGTGACGATGATCATCGTCGAACAGTCTCTGAACGTCGCGGCGGCCATCGCCGACCGGGCCGTCTTCATGGAGAAGGGTCAGGTCCGGTTCGAAGGCGCGATCGCCGACCTAATGGAGCGTGACGACCTGGCTCGGGCCGTCTTCTTGGGTGGTGAGGTGCCAGCGTGATGCTTGCCGTCAGCTGGATCAACTCGCAGATCATCTACGACGGCATCGTCCAGGGCCTGGCCATCGCAGTCATCGCCGTCGGCGTGGTGCTCGTCTACCGCGCCACTCGCATCATCAATTTCGCCGTCGGCAACATGGGCGTCGTCGGCGCCGTCACGCTGTCGCTGCTCGTGCTCCAATACGGCGTCCCGTTCTGGGTCGCACTGGTGATCGCCCTCCTGATCGGGCTGGTCTTCGGGGCCGCCGTCGAGATGACCGTCATCCGCCGGCTGAAGAACGCGCCGAGGGTCGTGGTCTTGGTCGCCACCATCGGCATCGCCGGGCTGGCTCAGGCCATCTCGATCGAGATCCCCCAGCCGTCGGACGCCAGCGCGCACTACCCGACGGCATTCAGCCAGACGTGGACCGTGGCGGGGATCTCCGTCCGCGGCGCGGACTTGGCCGTCCTCATCCTGGTCCCTGTGAGCGTGCTGCTCCTCATGTGGTTCCTGGACCGCACGCTGATCGGCAAGACCGTCAAGGCATGCGCCTCGAACCCCTCGCTGGCCCGGCTCTCGGGCATCTCGCCCAAGTTGGTCTCGACGATGGTGTGGGCACTGGCAGCCGCCCTCTCCACGCTCTCGGTGGTCTTGATCGCTGGGCAGTCCTCGACGGCAGCCGGACTCGCCACCCTCGGACCCCAGACCTTGTCCGAGGCGCTGGCGGCGGCGGTCATTGCCGGGATGCGGTCGTTCCGGGTCGCGGTGCTGGCGGCCGTCGTCATCGGCGTGCTCCAGAGCGCGCTCACCTACAACTTCCTGGCCGTGCCGGGCATCACCGACCTGTTGCTGTTCATCGCGGTGTTCATCGCCGTGATCTTCGCCAAGCGCGAGGGCGGGGAGGAACAGGTCTTTGCGTTCAGCCCGCGGGCCAATCCGATACCCGAGCGGCTGCGCTCGTTCTGGTGGGCCCGCAACATCGACAAGGGAGGCATTCTCATCCTGGGCCTGCTGGCGCTGCTCCTGCCCATCGTGGTGACCGAGCCCTCGCGCCAGCAGCTGTACACGGCCGTCTTGGCCTTCGCCATCTGCGCGTCATCCCTGACGGTCCTGACCGGGTGGCTCGGACAGTTGTCGCTGGGTCAGATGGCGTTCGCCGGCTTGGCCGCGCTCTTCGCGGCTCGCTTGGTGACCGAGGGCGTCCCGTTCTGGTTCGCCATACTCGCTACCACTGTGGCGTCCGCAGTGCTCGCGCTCGGCATCGGCATCGGGTCGTTGCGGGTGCGTGGCTTGTACCTCGCCGTCGTCACGTTCGTCTTCGCGCTCACCGCGCAGCAGTACTTCTATTTCCTGCCCTTCTTCACCGGTGAGTCGCCCGACGGCGCCAACGTGCCCTTCCCGCCGGGAAAGCTCTGGATCATCAGCTTCCCCGGCCAGCGCGCGTACTACTACGTGGTGCTCGTCGCCCTCGGAATCGTGGTCCTCGTGTTGAGCCGGTTCCGGGACAGCGGCGTGGGGCGGCGCATCAAGGCGGTGCGCGACAACGAGGTCGCGGCCGCGGCGTACACGGTGCCGTCGGTGCGCGTGAAGCTGCAGGCGTTCTCGCTCGCCGGGGGGTTGGCCGGCCTCGGCGGCGCGCTGCTGGCCGGCGCGTTCGCCAACATCGCGTTCACGGAGAACTTCTTCTTGGTGAACGACTCGCTCAACCTCGTGGCCATGGTGGTCATCGGGGGGATGGGCTCGGTCTCGGGCGCGATCGTGGGCGCAATCTTCGTCATCGGCATCCCGGCCATTGCGCCCAACAACCAGCTGGTCGGGTTGCTCTCCTCCAGCCTGGGACTGCTCGTGGTTCTCCTGTACTTCCCCTGGGGCCTCAACCAGATCACCTACGGCGTGCGCGACGCCATCTTGTCGTGGGCCGACCGCCGGGTCGGGCGGCGCGCCGAACCCGAGCGACCGGCCGCCTACCCGGCGACTGTGCGGGCACGGACAGCGGACGCCGCCATCCCGGCGAGCGGGGTCGCGCTGGCTGTCTCCGAGTTGAGCGTGCACTTCGGTGGCATCGCGGCCGTCGACGGGGCCTCCCTGCACGTCGACGGTGGGCAGATCGTCGGGCTGATCGGCGCGAACGGCGCCGGCAAGTCGACGTTGATGAACGCGATCGGCGGCTTCGTGAACGCGACGGGCTCAGTCGTGCTGCTGGGGGAGGAGGTCGCAGGGAAGTCGCCGGGGTACCGCGCCTCGCTCGGGCTCGGGCGGACCTTCCAGGCGGCGACGCTGTTCCCTGAGCTGACCGTCAACGAGGTGCTGCTGGTGGCGCTCGAGTCCAAGGGCCGGAGCGGCATGCTGTCGACCGCGCTCGGCCTGCCCGCGGCGAGGCGGCGAGACAAGGCGGCCCAAGCCGACGTCGGCGAGCTGGTGGACTTTCTCGGGCTCGGGCGCTACCGGGACCATTACATCAGCGACCTCTCGACTGGCACGCGCCGGGTGGTCGAGCTGGCCGGGCTCCTCGCCCTGAACGCCAAGGTGCTGTGCCTGGACGAGCCCACCGCGGGGCTGGCCCAGCGCGAGACCGAGGCGTTCGGGCCGCTCATCTCCACGCTGCAGAAGGAGTTGGCGGCCTCGGTCCTTCTCATCGAGCACGACATGCCGCTCATCATGGGAATCTCGGACCACGTCTACTGCCTCGAGGCGGGGCGGGTCATTGCCGAGGGTGCGCCGGCCGTAGTCCGCAACGACGCCAAGGTGGTGGCGAGCTATCTCGGAACGGACGAACGCGCCATCGTCCGCAGCACGCAGTCGCTCTCGCCGGCGTCGAGCTGACATGGTCCCCGGTGCCGAGGGGCGCGACCTTTCGCGTGGTCCGCGCGCGTATCATCGCTCGCCACACGGGGGGCCGGGCTCCAATCCGCCCGGACGCGTGCCTCGCGGCGGCCTCGAACATCTGCACCTGTCGTCGTCGCACCATCAGACCCGTCGGCCCGCGAGGGTTCGACGCTCATGAGCAGCATCAGCAGCAGCAGTATGCATGCGGGAAAGGACACCATGCGCAAGACATTCATGGCCCTCGCCGGCCTCCTGGTCGCGGCGACTGGCTTCACCCAGCTCGTCGCCCTCGGCACGGCAGGCGCCGAATCGTCGGGGCAAGGCGTGACAGCATCGGCGATCAAAGTCGGCATCACCTACCCCGACGTGGCTGCCATCAAGAACCTGATCAACGTCGACCCCGGCAACTACCAGGTGGCCTACAGCGCACTGATCAAGCAGCTCAATGCTGCCGGGGGCATCAATGGCCGCCAGGTCGTGCCGGTCTTCGCCGCGGTCGACCCGCTCGGCACGGCCGGAGCAGCCACGGCCTGCACTCAGCTCACCGAGGACGACAAGGTCTTCGTCGCCATGGGCTTCTTCCAGCAGGTCGACACCGCGTGCTACCTCCAGACGCACACCACGCCGATCATCGGTGCGTCCCTCACCGCGGCCCAGTCTGCGCAGGCCCGCGCGCCCTGGTTCAACTACCAGATTTCAAGCAGCGACCTGGTCCCCAAGGAGATGGCGATCTTCAAGAAGGACGGCGCGTTCGGGGGCAAGAAGGTCGGCGTGGTGTCCACCTCTGCCGACTCCGTCGAGACCGCGCTGGTGCTGCCCGCGCTCAAGAAGCTCGGGGTCAACGTGACGGAGAACGCGGTCAACAGCGTGCCCGACACCGACACCGCGGCACAGGTCGCCGAGTACGGCACGATCGCGCAGCGGTTCCAATCCTCGGGTGTGGATGTCGTCGTCGCGGTCGGCAACGCGGGCAACGGCTGGCCGTCAGCCTTGCAGCAGAACCAGAGCACGTACGCGCCGAGGCTGATCGCCACCGACTACAACGACCTCGACGCCTACACGAGCAACAAGGCGGGTCATTCGAACACGATCCTCAAGAACGTGCTGACAGCTGGTCCGCAGCCGCCTCCAAGCGTTGAGTGGAATGACCCCGCGATGAAGAAGTGCGTCGCGACGGTGCAGAAGGCGGAGCCGGCGGCGGTGATCAACAACCCGGTCACCGCGACCTCGGCGACCCCGGTCACCTGGACGGCGCCCGAGACCGCTTGCCAGCAGATGGCCTTGTTCACCGACATCGTCAAGGCCGCCGGCAAGACGTTGACCAACCAGACGTTCCTGAAGGGCGGCCAGTCTCTCACCCATGTCACGATCCCCGGTGGTGGCGGGACGTTCAACTTCTCCGGCAACCACAACGACGGCGACGGGCCGGTGTTCGTCTACACGTGGAGCCCCTCCGCCAACAACTTCGCGCTCAAGCAAACGGCGGACTAGCGGTGACGCAGCCAAGCGAGGTTGTCCAGGGATGGAGGCACGCGAGCTGGTGAGACCGGCGTCGGGCAGTCTGAAAAGGGGCGTGACCCGATGGATCCCGGCGCCCCGCACAGAGTCCCAGGAATGTCGTTAAGAGCTACGATGGCCTTGCGCTGGAGGCGCAGGCGCGAAAGGGGGGATGACGATGCGAACCGCGGTCATCTCTGTTGACGGGCACGTCCGGGCGTCGCGCAGCGATTACCGCGGCTACATCGAACAGCACTACTTGCGCGCGTTCGACGAATGGGTACGCGAGCAGGAGTCTGCCGGCGCACCGGAAAGCGGCAACCTCAGCCCGGGGCTGGACCCCACGTCGCAGTGGGACTCGGACCTGCGGCTCAAGGACATGGAGAGCCAGGGGGTCGTGGCCGAGGTCCTCTTTCCCAACGGGCTGCCGTTCCAGTCGCGTCCCTCTGACGACACGAGCGGGTTCTCGAGCCCGGACCTGAACCGGCAAGCGAGGCTCGCGTACAACCGCTGGCTGGCCGACTTCTGCGCGCAGACGCCGGGCCGGCGGGCCGGCCAGGCCCTCATTGCGTTTGACGACCTGGACCTTGCCGTCTCCGACATCCACTGGGCGAAGGAGCACGGGCTGGGCGGCGTCATGATGCCGGCGCTCGCCCCGGGTGACACGTTCTTCTTCGACCCCGTGCTCGACCCGGTGTGGGCGGCCTGCGTCGAGGTCGACCTTCCCATCAGCCAGCACGGCGGCTCGGGCGCACCGGTGTACGGACCCCCCGGCTTTGCCGCCATCATGACGCTGGCGCTGGAGCACTCGTTCTATTCCGGCCGCTCGCTCTGGCAGATGATCCTCGGCGGTGTCTTCGAACGCTTCCCCGCGCTCCGGGTCGCATACGTCGAGACAGAAGCCGACTGGATCGGGCCGGTGATCACGAAGCTGGACCGCCGTCTGAACTGGGGTGACGACTGGACCGGGTGGGCGCAGATCCTCCAGCGCTCGCGCGCGTTCGGTCGCCGTGCCAGTGACTACTGGGCGGACAACTGCTACTCCGGGATCTCGCCGTTCACCGACTCGCAGATCCCACTCGAAGAAGTTGCGCGCCCGAGCGAGGACTACGAGACCTTCGGCATCGGCTGCGACAACGCGATGTTTGGTGTGGATTACCCCCATTTCGAGTCGGTCTTCCCCGAGACGGCGGCGCAGGTCGACGCGCTCGTCGCGCATCCGGCCATTACGAACGAGGTAGCCCGCAAGATCCTTTGCGAAAATGCGGCGAGCGTGTACGGGTTCGACCTGGTGCAACTGCAGCCTGACATCGACCGGGTCGGCTTCGACATCGACGGCCCTGTCGTCCGTCGGTCCGCCTGAGCTCCTGACCAGTCGGGTCCAGACGGCGCTCGGGAACGTCGTCGTCCAGGCTCGCGCCCGCGGGGCGCTGATGGGCACGCTCGACGACATCCGGGCGCAGATCGCGGCCTACACGCCGTGTGTTCGCCACGGGCCCGCGGGGTGGGGCTTGCCAGGGGAGAACATCGTGGGGGACGGTGTCGCATGAGCACCGCGTCAGGCACGGAGGACCCGATGTTCGACGAGCCCTACGTCGACGTCGACGAATGGAGGGACGCGCCGGTCCCGCACCGTTACGTCCACGGCGGCTTCAGGGGGACCGAGACGCGCTTCTCCTTCTACCTGCCGCCACCGTCCTCTTATGAGGGGCGGTTCTTCCACCACATCACGCCGGTCCCCGACAGCGAACACCTGGCCCAGGACGAGCCGCCGGGCGAACAGGACAAGATCGGCTTTGCCATCGCCTCAGGCGCCTACTTCGTGGAGACCAACGGGGGCGGCGTGTGGGGCGGGTACGGATCGAGCGACCCGACGATCGCGGCCTACCGGGCCAACGCCGCCAGCGCGCAGTACTCCCGCGTGGTGGCGGCCGAGATGTACGGGGCCCACCGCCCCTTCGGGTACGCCTACGGGGGGAGCGGCGGCGGGTTCCGGACGATCGGCGGGATGGAGAACACCGAGGGCGTCTGGGACGGCGCGGTCCCCTACGTGATCGGCTCCCCGATGGCGATCCCCAACATGTTCACGGTGCGCATGCACGCGCAGCGCATCCTGCGCGACCGTCTCGACCAGATCGTCGACGCGGTGGAGCCCGGCGGCAACGGCGACCCATCCGCCCATCTGCCAGAGGAAGAGCGCGACGCGCTGGCCGAGGTGACGCGCATGGGGTTCCCGCCCCGATCCTGGTTCGGGTACCGCACCATGGGCATGCACGCGTTCCCCGTGCTCTACAACGGCATGCGGCTCGCCGACCCCACGTACTTCGAGGAGTTCTGGTCCGAGCCCGGCTACCTCGGCGCCGACCCGCCGCCCTCACTCGTCCGCGACCGCGTGCGTCAGCGCTGCGAGGTGGTGGCGACGCTCACCGAGGCGGAGTGCCGCCAGCTCGGCGTGCCGGTGAGTGCCCAGCCGGGCCGGGCCCGCGGCGCAGTCGACACCGCCTGGCGGGACTCGGGCGAGCCGATTCCGGTCCCGGTGGCGCTCCGTCTCTCCGCCGCCGCACCGGCCGACGTCGAAGGCGCGGACCTTCTCGTCCACTCTGGTGCGTCGGCCGGCGCCCGCCTCGTCTTGCTCTCGTTCCGGGCGGACGTCGCGACCCTCGGGCCCGGGGACCACGACGTCATCCTCGGGATCAGGCCCGGCGACGAGGTCGAGGTCGACAACAGCGGCTTCCTGGCGGCGCAGACCTACCACCGCCACCAAGTGCCCGACAACGACGAGTTCCCGGTCTGGGACCAGTTCCGCCTTCCCGACGGGACGCCGCGCTACCCGCAGCGGCCGATGTTGCTCGGGCCGCTCTTCGCAGCCGCAGCGGCGGGGACGGTCCAATCCGGGAGGTTCGCCGGCAAGATGATCGTGGTGGAGTCGCTCCTCGACCGGGAGGCGCTGCCCTGGCAGGCGGACTGGTATCGAGCTCGTGTGTCCGAACACCTCGGCGACGCGCTCGACGACCACTTCCGGCTCTGGTTCACCGAGAACGCGCTCCACGGCGACGTCGCCACACAAGAGGACGCGACCCACACCGTGGGCTACCTCGGGATGTTGCACCAGGCTCTGCGCGATCTCAGCCGGTGGGTCGAGGCGGGCACACCGCCCCCGGCCAGCACGAGCTACGAGGTGGAGGACGGGCAGGTCGTGGTGCCCCAGGACGCGACCAGCCGCCGGGGCGTGCAGCCCACCGTCTCGGTCACGGCTGATGGGGGAGCGCGCGCCGACGTCGGCGTGGGCGAGGACGTGACGCTCGAGGTCCGGGCCGAGGCCCCGCCGGGCACGGGGTCCATCGTGGCGGTGGCGTGGGACTTCGACGACGACGGGCGGTTCGCGGTGGCCGAGTCCGTCGCCCCCGCGCCGGCGGTGGTGTTCGCACGGCGCGTCTCGTTCCCGGCGCCCGGCACCTACTTCGTGGTCGTCCGGGTGGCGTCGCAGCGCGAGGGCGACGCGGCAACCCCGTTCGCCCGCCTGCAGAACCTGGCCCGGGTACGCGTGGTCGTGCGGTGACGGGGGGGCTGCGGCGGTGAAGCTGTCGGCAGCGGGAGGCCTCGCCGTGGACCTGGCGGGCGACGGGACGTTGACGCTGGGCCTCGACGGCGAGGACTGGTTCGGGCCCGGGTCCTGTTCGCTGCCCGGCGAGGTGCGCGAGCTCTCGACGACCGCCGACGAGCTCGGAACGGCGTCGTCGGCCGTCGTGGTGGACGGCGACGTGCGGTGCTCGCTGCGCGCGTATGCCGATACGCCGCTCCTGGTCTTCCGTTGCGAGGCGACCGCGGAGCTCTCCGGACTGGCGACCGGCGCGTTCGAGATGCCTGCCGTCGCATGGCCGAGCTTCGACGACCCGGCGGCGCGCGACAGCGCGCGCACGCCCCCGGGCCTGCGCGCGCTCGTCTTTCAGCAGTGCGAATTCGCGCTCCCGAGCAACGCCGGCCCTGCGTTGGACGGCTGGTTCCTGCTGCCGCACCGGCCTCCGACGGGGTGGCCGTTGCTGTTGACGCGCGAGGACGGCCGCACGCTCCTCGTCGCGCCGCTCAACGCGTTCCACGAGATGACCATCGGGTTGCAGGACGGAGCGGTCCGCTGCGGCTGGCACGGCGACCTGGAGTCGGCGCCGGCGGGCTTCAGCACCAACTTGGCCGTCCTGGCGGCTGACGGTCCGCGCGCCGCGCTCGATGCCTGGGGTGGGATGGTGCGTGCGGCCGCGGGGACGGTGCGCCCGGGGCGCTGGCCCGACGCACTCGGATCACGGCCGTCGTACTGGACCGACAACGGCTCCGCGTACTGGTACAAGACCGAACCGGGCATGGACGTGGCGCAGTCGATCGTGGCCGCGGTGGACGGCTTGCGAGCGGGCGGGGTGCCGGTCGGCGCGGTGCAGCTCGACTCGTGGTTCTACCCGCACGCGGAGCTCCGGCCGTTCAACACCGAGGAGTGGCTGGTGCCGCCGACCGCGATGATTGCATGGGACGCGCGCAACGACGCGCTGCCCGACGGCATTGCCTCCTTGCGGCACCGGCTCGGTGATCCGCCACTGGTGGCGCACATCCGCCATCTGTCCGCCCACGCACCGATCGCCGCCGAAACGCCGACGTGGAGCGACGGTCCCTACGCCGTCCCGTCGACACCGGAGGCCTACGCGCGCTGGCTGGACCAGTGCGTGGCCTGGGGCGTCGAGACGCTCGAGCACGATTGGCTGGTCGAGGTGTTCTTCGGCGTGCGCGAGCTGCGGGCGAGGCCGGGGCGGGCCGCCGCCTGGCAAGAGGGCATCGACGCTGCGGCCCGGGAGCGGGGCATCACGCTGCAGTGGTGCATGGGGACGCCCGCGGACTTCGCCCGCACCACGACCTTGACCCAGGTGACGTCGGTCCGCACCAGCGGCGACCATGGCTACATCGCGACGCCCGGCCAACTGTGGGCCTGGTTCTGCACCACCAACGCGTTGGCCGCGAGCCTGGGCCTGATGCCGTTCAAGGACGTGTTTCGCGCCGACCCCGAGGTGGCGGGGCGAAACGGCGAGCCGGAGGCGCTGCTGTCGGCACTCTCCACCGGGCCGGTCGGTCTCGGCGACCGGGTCGGACGCATGGACCCCGCGATCGCGCTCCGGACCTGCCGTGCGGACGGATTGCTCATCAAGCCGCATGATCCCGTCACCGCGGTCGACGAGTCGTTGCTGGCGGGACCCGCCTTCAACCCGGTCCCGCTGATCGCGGGCTGCACCTCGCACCACCCCGCCGGCTGTTGGAGCTATGTCGTGGCGATGCACGCCAACCCCGGCGACGACCCCGTTTCGGGCGCCATCCGGCTCCGGGCCCTCCGGAGCCG
Source organism: Acidimicrobiales bacterium (assembly GCA_035503015.1). Lineage (GTDB taxonomy): Bacteria > Actinomycetota > Acidimicrobiia > Acidimicrobiales > RAAP-2 > Bog-473. The sequence goes on from DATJTU010000048.1 coordinate 29,149, forward strand.
CGCCAGGGCCGGTGACCCGGGAGGAGCCGGCGACGTCGTCGCATGGAACTGGCGGACGGGTACCGCGGAGCGGCTTGGGGCCGACGCCACGATCCCCGTCGTGCTGGAACGAGAGGACTGGGCCTTTTACGTCCTGGCGCCCGTGCTCCCCTCCGGCCTCGCGGTCGTGGGCGACGCGACCAAGTTCGTGACCGCGGGCGACGCCCGTCTCGAGATCTTCGCCACGCCCGGCGGCGTCCGTCTCGTCGTCAAGGGCGCAGGAGAACTCGTCACGGTGACCGGGTGGGCGGAGCGCGCGCCGACCTCGGCCGACGGAACCGTGACGCACGACCGGGCGAGTGGGATCTGGACCCTGGGCGTCGAGGTGCCGGGGCGCGGGTGGGTCGCGGTCACGCTCGACGCGCACTGACCGCCTGCGCCAAGGAACGACGTGCGACCCCGTTTGCCCCATCGGTCAGGACGGCCGCCACGGCGGACGTCCATCACGTGGCCGGCGCTGGCGATGATGACGGTGGGCTCGGTGGGCTATCTGGGATCAGCGCCGGCGACCGCCGTCTACGGGCTCGCCTCAGTCTTCCTCTATGTGCTCCCCGCCTTCATCTTCCTGCTGCCCGTCTCCCTCGTCGCAGCCGAGCTCGCGTCCGGTTGGGACGGTGGCGTCTACAACTGGGTCCGCGAAGGCATCTCTGCACCCATGGGCCTCCTCGCCGTGTGGTGCGAGTTCGCCCAGACCATCTTCTACTACCCGGCACTGCTGGCGTACGTGGCGAGCACCTTGGCGTATGTCATCGACCCGACCCTGGCAGGAAACGGGATCTACAACGCCGTCATCATCATCGTCCTGTTCTGGCTCAGTGTCCTCGTGACGTCACGGGGCGTGTCCGTCATCGCCCGATTGTCGTCGTCGGGGACCGTCGTCGGGACGCTGGTCCCGGGGGCCCTCTTGGTGATCTTCGGCGTCGTGTACCTGCTCCAGGGCAATCACTCCGCGGCACCGATGACGACCGGGCACCTCCTGCCGAAATGGACCGGGCTCGCCAGCATCGTCCTCATCGTGAACAGCTTCTTCACCTTCGCCGGGATCGAGGTCAACGCCGTGCACGTGGGCGAGATGCGCAACCCCGCCCGCGACTATCCCAAGTCGATCTTCCTCGCCATGGGGCTGGTCCTCGCCGTCTTCATCTTCCCGACGCTCGCGATCTCGTGGGTGATCCCGTCGCAGCGGATCAGCTTCACGGCTGGCGTGATGCAGGCGTTCGACAACCTCTTCCACCACTTCGGGCTCGGATTCCTGGTGCCCGTGATCGCGCTGGCACTGGCGATCGGCGCCCTCGCCGGGATGATGTCCTGGCTGGGCGGGCCATCCGAGGGCCTTCTGCGCATCGGTCGCCAGCAGGGGTTCCTGCCGCCTTACTTCCAGAGGGTCAACGGGAGGGGGATCGAGATGCACATCCTGTCGGCGCAGGCGTGTGTGATCACGGTGATCGCGTTGCTCTACGCCTTCATCCCGAGCGTGTCGCACGCGTACTGGATCTTCGCCGCCATGGCGACCCAGGTCTACCTGATCATGTACGTGCTGATGTTTGTCGCGGCCGTGCGGTTGCGTCGGACGCAGCCCGGCCACGCCCGGGGCTACCGGGCGCCGGCGCTGGGACTGCTCTGTCTCCTCGGGGCCGTCTCGAGCGTCGCTGCCTTTGTCATCGGGTTCGTCCCGCCGTCGCAGTTCGGCCACCTGAACCCTGTGTCCTACGTCCTCGTGATCGTGACGGGCATCGTCGTGATCGGCGTCGTGCCGCCCTTCTTGCTTGATCGATTCCGCAAGCCGGCGTGGAAGCTCGCGGGGAGTGACGCGCCAGGTTCGACATGAGGCCCGCTCAGACAGAGGTCGATGGCGCCGAGGCTGGCACGCGCGATGGGTTCTCGTGGGTGACGCGCGGACGGCCGGTCGGCCCGCCCTTCCCGCCGAACGCAAAGGCGAATGCCACTGCGGCAGTCAAGCCGCTCGCGAGTCCGACAAGCCCAGCGGGGCTCGCTTGCACCAGGGCGGCGCCGAGGGCCGCGCCGCCCAACAGGGCGGCCACGGACGCCAAGCGCCGGCGAACGCGCGAATCGATGCCTCCCGCAAGCGTGCTGTCGGCGGCCAAACCAGTCAGGGTGGCGTTCACGACGATCGTGGGGAGATCCCGTACAGCAAAGCGGCGGACGGTGCTGCTCTGCATCCCCATCGCGACCGCGATGACGGCGATCGTCGCATACGCGTCGTGACCTGAGCGGGGGAGTTCGCCCGTGGCGAGAAGCGTGGCGACGAGTCCCAAGAGCGCTCCTTGCACGCCGAAGGCGACCCCCAGCCACGCACGAGGGTGCGGGGGAAAACGGACCGCCTGCCAACCACCGAAGAGCGCGCCGCACAGGAACCCGGCGAGGGCGACCAGAGATGGCGCGGGGAACATTCCCGAAACACGGTCCACGCTGAATCCGAGGAACACGACGTTTCCGGTCATGTTCGCGACGAAGACCTTGCCCAAGCCCAGAAAGCTCATCGCGTCAACGAGACCGGTCACGGTCGTGAGAACGAGAAGGCTGGCGACGGTCGCCCGCCGCGAGAGGGGAGAGTGCACACGCCCGTCAACCGGTGGCGTGCTGCTGCCGGTCCCAGCCGGGCGCCTTCGCGCGGTGCTCACGGCTCACCGCCGGCCGCTCGCCTCGATGAGCTGATCAGCGATTGCGTCGAGGTCGGCTCCGATCCAATTCGGCTGTGGGCCCACATTCAGCGGTGCGTTCCCCTCACGGAGGATGAGGCCGGCACGGAGACCGGCCGCCATGGCCCCCAGTGTGTCCCAGACATGGCAGGCGACCATGCACATGTCGCTCGGGTCGACACCGAGTTCGTCCGCAACCGAGTGGTAGGCCTCGGGTGCGGGCTTGTGGCGCTTCACCGTCTCGTCCACGCTGAATCGGCGCTCGAAGAGGTCGATCAGGCCAGCACCTTCCAACTGCCGGCCGGAGACCTCCAGGGTGTTGTCCGTGAGTGTGAACAAGCGGAAACCGCTGTCACGCAGCCGTCGCAGCGCACCCGGGACCTCAGGATGGGCCGGCATCGAAGCGAAGCGCTCGGTGAGCTCGTCGCCGTCCTCGCTGGCGATCTTGATGCCGCGCGTGTCGGCGAACATCTGCAACACCGACCGACCGATGTCGGTAAAGGGCACGTACACCCCCGCGAGAGTGAGGGCTTCGGAGTAGGTGATCAGGTGCCCGAACCACAGCCGCATCGCCGCTGGGTCGTTGAAGACGCGGTCGAAGAACGGGCGAATGCTCTCGAGGTCGAGCAGCGTCTCGTTGACGTCGAACACGACGATGTGACGATCATTCATCGCAGTTCCTTTCCGGTTCGGTCGGGGCTGTCGACTCGGTGGCAGGAGCCACGTCTCGTTCCTCGACAGAGGCCACGGGCTCATGGTGAGCCCGGTGTATCCAGAAGTCCAATAGAAGAATCGTCTTAGATTCAGCAGTATGCTTTCTAAATGGAGCTCCGGCAGCTCGAGGCCTTCGTGGCGGTCGCGGAGGAGCAGAACTTCACCCGGGCTGCAGCGCGGCTCTTCGTCGCGCAATCAGGGCTGTCGGCCACCATCCGCACCTTGGAGCGAGAGTTGCGGGCGCCGCTGTTCTCGCGCACGACCCGACAGGTCGAGATGACCGCTGCCGGGGAGGCGCTGCTCACAGAAGCCCGGCGGACCTTGGCGTCGGCGCAGGCGGCCGCCGAGGTCGTCGCCGCGGTGGAGGGTGTTCGTCAGGGAACCTTGACACTGGGGATAGTCCAGGCGAGCTCGATGTTCGACCTTCCCGGGCTGCTCGCTGGGTTCCGCCGTGCCTATCCCGAGATCGAACTCAGGCTCCGACAGGGAAGCTCGGCTGAGCTCGGTCGCATGCTCGATGAGCGCGCCGTCGACCTCATCTTCAGGGCGGCTTTCAACGGATCGTCGTCCAATCTCGTCTCAGTTCCGCTCGCCCGGTCACCACTCGTGTTCGCCTGCCACGCTGGCCACCCTTTCTCGGACCTCGATGCGGTCGAGCTACGAGCACTGTCGGACTTACAGCTGGTCAGCTATCCACGCGGGTGGGGAACTCGGGAGCTCTCTGATCTCGCCTTTCGCGCGGTCGGGGTCGAACCGCACTACGCCTTCGAAGTGAACGACATTCCGACGTTGCTCAGTCTCGTCGAGGCCGGCCTTTGCGCTGCGCTGATCCCCGAAGCAATCGCCGGGCGGAGCGGTCGGCTGCGCCGCGTCGCACTCGATGGCCCGCCGTGGGACTACGTCATTGCAGCCCAGACGCTCGCACCGAGTCCTCGGAATCCCGCCGCTCGCGCGCTGTGGGACATGCTGGCAGGACGTTGAGACTTCTCGGGGATCGACCGAGGGCATCGGGCAAGGGGGAAACATGCAGACGGCAAGCGAGGCGACCGGACCACTTCGGGGCGTCAAGGTGGTCGAGCTCGGCGTCTGGGTTGCCGGCCCGGCCGTCGGCGGGATTCTCAGCGACTGGGGCGCAGACGTCGTCAAGGTCGAGCCGCCGAGCGGGGACCCTGCTCGCGGCTTCGGGCGCATGCTCGGCGGCGATCTCGACAGCAACCCGGTGTTCGAGCTCGACAACCGCTCGAAGCGGAGCGTCGTCATCGACCTCTCCTCGGCGGACGGTCGTGCGATCGCCACGACTTTGATCGACGAGGCCGACGTCTTCGTCACCAACATCCGCCTCGCGGCGCTCGAGCGCATCGGTCTCGGCCCGGCTGTGCTGCGGGATCGGAACCCCGGTCTCGTCTACGCCATCATCAGCGGGTACGGCCTGACGGGACCGGATGCGGGCCGGCCCGCCTATGACATCGGGGCCTTCTGGGCACGCTCCGGGGTAGCCGCCTCACTCGCACCGCCCGGAGGGGACCTGCCCTTTCAGCGTGGAGGCATGGGCGACCACTCCGTCGCGATGACCGGGGCGGCGATGATCTGCGCAGCTCTCTTCGCCCGCGAACACACAGGCGAGGGCGATCTCGTCTCGGCCTCGCTCCTTCGCCAGGGCGCCTACACCATCGGGTTCGACGTGAACGTCGCCTTGATGTGGGGGTCGCCGATCCGGCTGGGGAGCCGGACCACGATGACGATGCCGACCGTCAACAACTACGAGGCCGGCGACGGCAGGCGCTTCTGGATCGTGGGACTGGAGGGGGAGCGCCACTGGCCGCCCTTGGCGCGGGCCGTGGGTCACCCAGAATGGCTCACCGACGAGCGCTTCAGCACACCTGTCGCGCGGTTCAAGAACGGAGCCGAGCTGGTCCGCCTGCTCGACGAGATCTTCTCGACGCGGCCGCTGTCGGAGTGGGCACAGATCTTCGACGCCGACCCTGACTTCTTCTGGTCGCCGGTCCAAAGCGTCGAGGACCTCCTCGCCGACGAGCAATTCCTCGCTGCCGGTGGGCTGGTGGAGGTGCCGGACGAGCACGGGACCCAGCTCATGCTCGCGACACCTGCTGACTTCGAGGAGCGACCCGCCCGACCGCGCTTTAGGGCGCCCAACCTGGGTGAGCACACGCGCCAGGTTCTCGTAGGCCTCGGATACGACGATGCGCAGATCACCAGGCTCGAATCCGACGGTGCGATCAGAACGGGCGACGCGCACTGAACGTTCGGCTCGGGGCGCTCTCGAGCGGATCGCCGCCGCGGCGCAAGAGCATCGCTGGGGCTCCTGGTCGTCGGCACGGGTACCGAGGGGCGAGAATGGTCCCATGGGTGCACTCACGTTTTCGAATGTGGCACCGGTGCTCTCGGTGCTCGATCTCGACCGAGCCCTGCGGCGGTACCGCAAACTCGGGTTTTCCGTCCGACGGTACGAAGGGCCGGAACGGTACGGCTTCGTCGGACGTGACGGGGTGGAGCTCCACCTCAGTGAAAACCCGGAGCACGACCGCACCCGAGACGGCTCGGAGCTCTACTTCTACGTGTCCGACGCCGACGCGCTCTATGCGGCTTGGTCGGCGAGCGGCCTCAAGGGTCGCTTCATCGCGCCGCACGACACGCCCTACGGCCTCCGGGAGTTCGCCTTCGTCGACCGTGACGGAACCAGACATCGGGTGGGGTCGCCGCTGCCCGACGAGGCAACCAGCTGACGGTCCGGGGCCTACGGCGCACGAGGCGGCTCCCATCCCCGCGATCCCGTCGCCGGTCGAGCGGACGGCCCTGCCGATGGGGTGGAAGTGCAAGGCCGACCGCCCGACGAGGCAGATGCGCCGCGGCCTCAGGGGGGGTGCTGGGCCGGGCCTCACCTGCCTGCAGGACAACCTACCGAGGTATCGGCGCGACCGGGCCTCAGTTCACGACCCTGTCGCGCGATCGACGCGGAACTGTGACATCGCGTCGTTTGGTGAACGTCACGTGAACGGCCTGGCATTCGCCGACGCCCTCCAATACGGTCCGCGTATGCGCTCACCCCGCGAAGACCACGCGCCGCGACTCATGCGGCGACCCGACGGTCGGTACGAAGTGCGATGCCACGGGTGCGAGCGGGCCGAGCAGAAATTGCCCGTTGGCATCGGCGTCCCGATCTCGAATCGCTTCGAGGCGGAGTCGATTCTCCGCAATCACAGGACACAAGCGGCCTGACGTCGTGTTCTACGTCTTGGTGTTCAGTCTCGCCGCGGTGGTGCTCGTCGTCGGGGGAGTGGCGGGCGTGCGCCGGCGCCAGCGGGCGGACCTCGACGTGGAGGTGACTCACGCCACCCAGCAGCACCACCCCGTCAGCCATACGCAGCGTCGGAGCGAGAAGGCCAGGCGGGCACAGTCGCGCCACGACCGGCGCAAGCGTCACTAGCGCGATCTCCCGCTGGGCCCGTTGCGCGTCGGAGCTCAGCGCCCGGCTGACTGGCCTCCGTCGATGTGCAGGACCTCTCCGGTCACGAAGGTCGCCCGCTCGAGATAGAGGATCCCGTCGACCACGTCCGCGACCTCCCCGAGGCGGCCGAGGGGGTGCAGCGCCTCCATGCCGGCGTACGACGCCGGGTCGTACATCGGCGTCCGCACCACGCCGAGCGAGACGGCGTTCACGCGCACGCCACGCGACGCGTACTCGATCGCCAGGGAACGGGCGGCCGCGACCAGGCCACCCTTGGTCAAGGTGGCCATCGCCGCCGGCCGCCTGCTGTCGGCCTGCTCGACCAGGCTGGTGCTCATGTTGACGACATGGCCGCCGCCCTGGCTGACCATGTGCCCGATGGCGCGCTGCGTGATGTGGAAGAAACCCGCCAGATTCACCGCCGTTATCGCCGCGTAGTCCTCGACCGTGTAGTCCGTGAAGGGCTTGCCGATGTAGATCCCGGCGTCGTTGACGAGGCTGTCGACTCGGCCGAAGCGATCGATCGCAGTGTTCACGACACGCTCGGCGGTGTCGGCGTCGGTGATATCTCCCGAGACAGTGGCGTAATCGGGATCGTCTGACGTCGGCATGGTGCGTGCCGTCCCCACGACGGCGTAGCCCAACCCGCGGAATCCGTCCACCAGCCCGGCGCCGATTCCTTGGGAGGCGCCGGTGACGATGGCGACCTTCTGTGGCGGAGGTGAGGTCATGCGACCAGGCAGGTCTCGCAGATCCCGTTGGCGGTGACCCGGACAGGTGGCACGTCTGCGAACCGTAGGGTCGCCGGCGAGCGGCTGTCCATCCTCTTTCGCCGGCCTCCCGCGGGTTCGTGGCGGCGACTGATCGTCGACGCTGCCCGAGGCGGTGTTGCTACGGTGACGACGAGGAGCTGTGGAGGTCATGACCACCGCGATCATCGGAACCGGCGTACTCGGATCGGCCATCGCGCGCGAGCTCGCGTCGGGCGGCGAGAGCCTGCGGCTGTCGAACGGGGACACCGCGGCGGCTCGGAAATTGGCTGCCGAGCTTGGTCCGGGGACGGTCGTGGCCACCGACAACCGTGACGCCTTGCAGGGAGCGGGCGCCGTCGTCCTGGCCCTGCGCTTCGTCGCACTCCAGGGGGTGATCGACGAGATCGCCGACGCGCTCTCCGACGAGGTCGTGGTCGTGCCGAGCAACCCTCTCACCACAGACGCGCATGGGAAGGTTGTGCGCGTCCTGCCGGCAGATCAGTCCTCTGGCGAGGTCGTGACCGGATGGTTGCCGGCGGGGGCACACCTGGCGATGGCGTTCGGGACGCTCTCGGTTGACCTGCTCGTGTCCTCGAGCCGCCGCTCGCCGGATCCGGCGGTGCTCTTCTACGCAACAGACGACGAGCGGGCGACGAGCGAAGTCGAGCGGTTGATCCGGACCGCAGGTTTCGTGCCGGCAAAGATCGGGGGAGTCGGGGCGTCGGATCGGCTCGAGGTGGGCGGCGACCTCCACGACCTCGTGGTCGGTCCCAGCGACGTGCGCTCGGCGCTCCATCACGGCTGATGTTCTGCCGCCTTGCTCCGCCGACGAAAGGACTGCACAGTGCCAGCACCCACGGTCAGCTTTGACGCTGACATCAAGCCTTTGTTCCGGGAGAAGGACCGAAACTCGATGCGCCGCGCGTTCGACTTGTGGTCGTACGCCGACGTCCGCGCGAATGCCGGTGCGATCGGCGAACGCCTGAAGAACGGATCGATGCCGTGCGACGGCGCGTGGCCACCCGAACGAGTCGAGTTGTTCGAACGCTGGGTCGAGCAAGGCGAACCGGAGTAAGGGCCAGGATCCACCACGCCGGCCGACCATCCGTCGGGACGGCGGTTCTGCTCGCTACGAGCGGCGCCCGCCGAGCAGCGACTCGAACGCGGCCCGGCTGAACAAGACGTTGGAGTCGACCGGGCTGCCGTTCAGCCAGGCGGCAGGCGTGCCTTGTGGGTCCTCGGCTTGGTAGGCGGCCTCTCGTTTTTGGACCCACCGCTCGAATCTGGCTTCCCGGACACCCGCAACGAAGTCCGGACTGTCCAGCCCGACCTGCGCTCCGAGCTGGAGCAGATCCTCGACCGTGAAGCCCCCCGTGCCCTCCGGAGGCTGTGCCGCGAACAGCGCGTGGCGAAGGTCGTCGAAGTGCCCGGCCTCAGCCGCGAGCGCGAGTGCGTTGTCCGCCCGCACCGACTCTGGACCGAGGAAGCAGCGCATCCGGTACTCGACCGCGAGGTCGCCGGCCTCGAGGGCCGCCGCGATGAACGATCCGTTGAGCTCTTCGAAGTGGCGGCAGTACGGACACTGCGGATCCTCGAAGAGGACCATGCCGTTCTTGGCGTCGGCCTTGCCCACCAGGACCCCACCGTCGGAGGTGTGCCCCGTGGGTTCGAGCTCAGATGACGTCATCGCTGCCTGCCCACCGCCGACGAGAGTAATGGTCCGGACTCCGTCTTCCTGCGGTGACAAGGAACGTCACCGGCACGCGACCCGTATGCGGAGTACGTGAATTCGATGGGTGCCCGGGGATCCGGCGGGCTTCGGGGGCTCGGGCTCGGGCTCGGGCTCGGGTTGGGGCGCCAGCGCAGCCAGCCCTCCGCGTTGGAGCACCAAGCCGGCCACGACGGCTCCCATCACGAAGATCAACGCCGACCACAAGAAGGCGGTGGTGTAGCTGTGGAGGAGGGCCGCTTGGACATTGGCCGGCGTCAACGCGCGACCCACCAAGTACGACGTGGCCGCACCGGCTGCCAACGTGTTCAGCAACGAGGTGCCGATCGACCCCCCGACCTGTTGCGCCGTGTTCAACGTCGCCGAGCCCACCCCAGCGTCCTGTGGTGCCAAGCCGAGCGTCCCGGTGCTGAAGGCAGGGGCCACGCTCAAGCCGAACCCGACCCCCAACACGATGAGATAGGGCAGCACGTGGCTCACGTAGGAGGAGTGCAACCCGACCAGGTGGAGCCCGAACATGGCTGCTGCCGAGATCAGCATGCCGATGGGCACGATCGGCTTGGGTCCGAACCGCGGCAACAGGACGCGGTTCGAGACCTGGGCCACCGCGGCCAGGACTGCGACCAAGGGCAGGAACGCGACACCGGTCTTCACGGGGCTGAAGTGCAAGGTCGCCTGGAGGTAATAGGTCAAGAACAAGAAGACCCCGAAAATGCCGACGCTGGCGAAAAGCATCGCCAAGACCGATCCGCCCCTCGTCCGGTTGCGCACGACCCGGGGCGGGAGCAGCGGATACTTCGTCCGCGTCTCGAAGTACGCGAACGACGCCAGGAGGACGAGCCCCGCCACGAGGAACCCGACCGTGTAGTGGTCGCTCCACGAGGTGGTCTCCGCGTGTGAGAAGCCGAACACGAGGCAGAACAACCCACCAGCGACCAGGAACAGGCCGGGCAGGTCCAAGGGGTCGTGATCGACGGCTTCGTCCTTGCTGAGCCAGAGAGTGGCGCCGACGATGGCGGTGATCGCGAAGACGAGATTGACGAAGAGCGTCCACCGCCACGAGGCATACGAGGTCAGGACGCCGCCGAGCAGGAGTCCCAGTGCACCACCTGCTCCGGCGATGGCTCCGTAGATCCCGAAGGCCCGCCCGCGCTCTCCGGGATCGGTGAAGGTCGTCGTCAAGAGGGCGAGGACCGACGGTGCGAGCAGCGCCCCGAAGGCGCCCTGGACGGTCCGGGCAATGACGAGCATCGAGAAGTTGACCGACGCGCCGCCGATAGCAGAGGCAACGGCGAAGCCCACCAGACCTGTCAGGAGCGCCCGCTTGCGGCCGACCATGTCGCCGATTCGGCCACCAAGGAGCAGCAAACTGCCGAAGGCGAGCGAATACGCCGTGACGATCCACTGACGATCGGCGTTGGAGAAGTGCAGGTCGTGCTGCGCCGTCGGGAGAGCGATGTTCACGATGGTGCTGTCGAGAATCACCATCAACTGCGAGATCCCCAGCACGGCAAGGATCCACCAGCGCCGGGCGTAGTTGGCGTCCGCAGCCGGCGTCTCGGCGCCCGGCGCGTCCATCGTCATCAAAGAGGTCATTACGCCCGTTCTTCTTAGCTCTGTTCCGACAACCCCTGCACAACTGTCAGGCCGGAGGGCGCATTCGGGTTACAAAGCCGTTGCCGGCCTCAAGGACCGCCCCCGGCCAGACGACACCCACGTTGTAGGTAGTGGCGGAGCACAGGTGTTGCGTCCGGTGGCATCGGCCGTGCCGGGAGGGTCGGAGATCATGGTCACAGAGGAGGAGTGGTCGGGAGAGGTCGCGCGCTCGGCTCGTTTCCGTCTCATCAGTCCCGTCATCGCGATCGGCGCCTTCGGGGTGATCTTCATCCCGTGCATGATCGCCGGGCAGGCGCTTGCCAGCGGCATCTACGGCGATCTCGTCTCCGTCGCCATCATCATGAGTTTCATGTTCCCCCTTGCCTTCGTCTTGGTGGCACTCGGTGAGCGTCAGCAGCGCCGCACTGACGAGAAGGTGCGCGCGCTCAACGTCGAGCTCGGCAACGCCGTCTCGGATGCAGAGCGCCTCAACGCCGAGCTGAGCGCAGCGATGGCCGACGCCGATCGTCAGGCCGAGATACGAGACACGCAGGTGCAGCGCCAGCGATTCGAAAGCCGGTTGGCCAATGCGCTCGACATGGCCGAAGGCGAGCCCGAAGTCATCGAGGTCATCGAGCGCTCGTTCTCGAGCGTGCTGCCGGACGCTCCGGCCGAGCTGCTCCTGGCGGACAACAGCCACTCCCACCTCCATCGGATGGCGGCAGTCGGACCGGACTCCAAACCCCCGAGCTGCGGTGTGGACTCCCCGGACCGGTGTCCGGCGGCCCGGCGGGCGCAGATCCAGCAGTTCGCGGACAGCGACCACCTCGATGCGTGTCCCAAGCTTCGCAACCGCCCGGAGGGTCGTCTCTCGGCCGTGTGCGTCCCGGTCTCGATCATGGGCCGCACGGTCGGCGTCATCCATGCCACAGGCGAGCCCGAAGCGAAACTGGCCGACGACCGCGTCGACGACCTGGCAACGCTCGCGAAGCTGGCGGGGGCGCGCATTGGCCTCCTGCGCGTCATGGCCGAGACACAGCTGCAGGCGTCGACTGACACGTTGACGGGTCTGCTCAACAGGCGATCGTTCTCGCAGCGAGTGGCCGCGATCCCGCCCCACCTCTTTCCGATCGCGGTCGCCATGGCTGACCTCGACCACTTCAAAGCGCTCAACGACACTTACGGGCACGAGACAGGCGACCGCGCGCTCCGGCTCTTCGCTCGGGTCCTGCGCGACACGCTCCGTGCCAGCGACATCGCCTCGCGACACGGCGGGGAGGAGTTTGCGGTCGCGTTCCCGGACTGCTCCGCGGTGGACGCCACCCGGGCGCTGAACACCGTGCGGTCCCAACTTGACGCGGCGATCACGGTCGGAGGACTGCCCTCCTTCACGGTGAGCTTCGGCGTGACGGAGAGCGAACCGGGTGAGGATCTCGAATCCGTCCTTCGCCGAGCCGACGATGCCCTCCTGCGGGCCAAGCGGGAGGGACGAGACCGGGTCGTGCTGCACGACGCCATGGGTCAGGTCGCCCCTGCGCCCAGCGACGGACGGTCCGACATCGCCTCCGTGCTCGAAGAAGGGCTCCTGCCCGCGGACTGAGGACGAACCGAGCCGCCGGCGCGTCGTCGTCGCGTCGGCGGGCTCGCGCTGACCGGTTCATGCTGGGCGGGTCCTGCTGCCTCTGGTGCAGATCCGAGAGCGCCACGTCTAGGATCGCTGCCAGACGCCAGCCCGTTCCGTGCCGCGGTCTGGCGGGTCCATTCCGAGCGCGAAGGTCGTGCGCCTGCAGCGACGAAAGGGGCGGTGATCCATGCGGTCCGACATCAAGCCCGGCGGCATCTTCCCTGACTACGCGCTCCCGGATCACACGAACACGGTGCGCAAGCTCAGCGAGCTGCAGGGCGACGATCCCCTGATTCTGACTCTGGCGCGGGGCGACTACTGCCCGAAGGAGCACCAACAGCATCTGGAGCTCGCCGCGAACTATCCGAAGATCGCCGTCGCCTATACGCAGGTCGCCACGATCTCGACCGACGACCACCACACGACACAAGAGTTCCGCGCCTCGGTGGGTGCCGTATGGACCTTCCTTTCGGATCCGGATCGGACCGTGCAAAAGGACCTCGACATCAAGGAGTACACCGATCCCGAGCACGATCCAATGATCCCCCACACGCTCGTGCTCAAGCCGGGCCTGGTGGTCCACAGCGTCTACAACGGGTACTGGTTCTGGGGACGCCAGTCGTTCTACGACCTCTGGCGCGACCTGTGTGCAGCGTCGAGCGAGATCCGTCCCGACTGGGACCTCAGCAAGCCCGGACTCCGTGAGCAGTGGGATGCGGGCGACTACACGAATTTCCACGGGTGGAACAAGCGAGCGCCGGGGTCGATGCCGACCTCGTACGAGAAGTAATCCAGTCGGTCCCCCGCAGCCGGCTGCCGGCGCGGCGGACACCGTCCAGGGGAGGTGGTGCTGATGCGTACGCCAGTGTGCGAGTTGCTCGGGATCGAGCAGCCGATCGTCCAGGCGCCGATGTCGGCGGTGTCCCATCTGGCCGCGGCGGTCTCGAACGCGGGGGCGCTCGGGATGCTGGCCTTGACCTGGTCGACGCCCGCAGGCGACGTGGTGCGCGAGACGGCGGCACTGACGGACCGGCCCTTCGGCGGGAATTTCATCCTGACCTCCGATCACCACGCCCGGGTCGACCAGGCACTCGACGCCGGCATGCGGATCTTCTCGTTCATGTGGGCAGACCCGGGGGACTACGTCACCCAGGTGCACGACGCCGGCGGGCTGGTACTGCACACCGTCGGCAGCGCAGAAGAAGCGCGACGTGCGGTGGCCGCCGGCGCGGATGTCATCGTGGCGCAGGGCTGGGAGGCGGGCGGGCACGTATGGTCCGAGGTCGCCACGTTGCCACTCGTGCCGGCGGTCGTGGATGCGGTCGCGCCGGTGCCGGTGATCGCTGCGGGCGGGATCGGCGATGCCAGGGGCGTGGCCGCCGTGATGGCGCTCGGCGCGCAGGCAGCGTGGCTCGGGACCCGGTTCTTGCTGGCGGAAGAGATGCGGATCCACGACGACTATCTCCGCCTGCTCCAAGACGCATCCGAGACCGATGCGGAGTGGTACCCCAACCTCTACGAAGTCGGGTGGCCGGACGCACCCCACCGGGCCCTGCAGAACTCCACCTCCGCGATGTGGGAGGCCGCAGGACGGCCCGCTCTGGCGCGCCGCCCGAAAGAGGGCGAAGTCATCGGACACTTCTCATCAGGTGACGAGATCGTGCGCTACTCGACCGCAGCACCGATGTTCGACACAACCGGTGAGATCGAAGCGATGTCGCTGTGGGCTGGTCAGAGCGTTGCGCTCGTGCATGAGCGGCAATCATCCGCAGCGATCGTGGCCGAGCTCGTCTCCCGCTTGTAGGAGTACGGAAACCTCAGCTCGGATCCGATTTGGGCGGCTCGATGTCGTCATAGGCGCGAACGGCGGCGAGGAGGCCGTCTGCGCCCCGTTCGAAGGCGGCCAAGCCTGCTTGGGGAGGAAGGTCGAACGGACCCCACCGGAGGCAGTTGTACTCGAGGACACACCGTGTCCCGTCGTCGGTCACCTCGCATTGCTCGAGGGTGAGGCCACCTCCGGCCGCGAAGCACTGGTCGAAGAACTCGCGCAATCGGTCCGTGCCGCGGTGCAGAGGCTCGGGACCGGTGGGCTCTTGGTAGTAGCCGTCCGGCTCGAACGTGCGAACGATCGCGTCGACATCGCCGGCCGCCAGTGCTGCTTGGTAACGGCTCACGACGTCGTGGGGGTGATGAGGTCGGGCTGTCAGGATCGGTGGTCGCAGGTGACGGCGGCCGTCGACCGGCCACTGGCTGCAGTAGGTGCGGAACACCACCGAGGTGTCGTCAGGCGAGTCGGCCACGACGGCGACGGGCCATGAGACGTCCTGCCCCTCGTGCTCGACCCGCACTCGTAGCTCGACCACGGCGCGTTGTCCGACGCGCGTCGTTGCCAGGGTCTCGGTCTGCGCGTGGTGCTCGGCCAACCAGGTTTGGTTCCGGCTGATGAAGTGACGGAGCGCACTGTGGCCGGTCACCACGCCAGCACGCGGATCGAGGATCACGACCTGCACCGGCCACACCTCCTCGAGGAGCCGACTCTTCCCCTCTTGGAGCGCCCGGAGATACTGGGCCACGGGGTCGGTGCGCCCCGCGATCTGGGTGTCATGGCGTGCAAGCTCGACGGCACCGACGAAGTCCGGGAACCAGGGCATCGTGACCTCCATGATGGTCTCGTGCAGACCGCCGCGAAGGGTCCAGCATTGCTGGAGATCCAGGGTCTGGCAAAGGGACGGACACCCGGCGCGGGAAGGCCCGGCGTGAGCGACATCCTCGGCCCGGCAAGCCTCCTCGCATCGAGCCCTTGAAGGGTGCGACGACGAGGGATCCGTGGCACCATTCGCGGACCACCTCCGGGGAGGACAATCTCGTGCGAAAAGACATCGTTGTGGGAGCCGTGTTTCCCGACTATCAACTCGACGACCAAGGCGGGGTGACTCGAAAGCTCTCCGAGCTCCAGGGTGACAACCCGATGGTGCTCCATCTCTCCCGCGGTTCATACGATCCCAAGGAGCACCAATTCCTCAAGACCCTGGTCGACGCCTATCCGGAGTTTCGCGTGGCGTACTCGCGGCTCGTCGTCATCTCCACGGATAGTCCGCTGAACCTCAATGAGTTCCGCGATTCGGTGGGCGCGTTGTGGCCGTTCCTGGGCGATCCCGACAGAACCGTCCAGCGCGATCTCGACATCGAAGAGTTCACCGACCCTCACAATCCGATGATTCCTCACACCTTCGTGTTGGAACCTGGACTTCGCATCTTTCGCATCTACAACGGGTACTGGTACTGGGGCCGGCCGACGATGAACGAGTTGCACGTCGACCTCCGTGGCGTCCTGGAGAAGGTCCGTCCGGACTTCGACCTCGGTGCCCCAGGGCTCCGGGAGGCCTGGGATCGCGGGGATCGAGACATGTTCCTTGTCGACACACTCGATCCGCCCATCCGCTACACCGAAGGCAAGAGCATCGGGATCAAGCGCGGGGACTTGTAGTCGGCCACACGGCGCGCGCTGCGGCGACGCGCCCTACGAGGGCAGTGGATCATCTCCCGGTTTTGGCTCCGTGAGCCTGCGCCAGGCCTGGTAGCCACCCTCGAGATCGGTCACATTGGTGAGCCCGAGGTCGAGCAGGGACGCAGCGGCGAGGCTCGAGGCGTACCCCTCGTCGCACACGACGACAACGCGCCGATCGACCGAGTCCATGCCGGACAGGCGATCCGGGCTCGTCGGATCGAGACGCCACTCGAGAACGTTTCGTTCGACCACGACGGCGCCGGGCAGGGGGCCGTCACGGAGACGGAGCTGCTCGGGCCGGGTGTCGATGACAAGCGCATTGTCGGCGAGCGCGGCGTCGAGCTCGCCTGCGGTCACCCTCGGGACGATCCTGGCCCGCGCTTCGTGCAGACGCCTTTCGACCGCTGACGCGCCGCCGCCCTTCTCAGTCACCGATCAGGGCGCTGACGGACTCCGTTCCGAGTGGGGCCGCGCGCCACGCGTCAGGGGAGCCACCTGTGTCGGCCGTCGGGAAGGGGACCTGGTAGAAGGACATCGCCTCCAGTGGAGGCGAGTACGCGTGGATGCTGTAGGCAACTCGATTGGTCGCCACCACATCGTGCACCACACCTCGTTCCACGAGAACCGTCTCCCCGGAGGAGACGAGCCGGCACTCGGGAATGGAGTCTTGCCACCGCAACTCGATGAGATCGCCGTCCAGGACCAAGAACGCGCCCGACGAGTCCCCGTGGTCGTGCGGGGTGACTCGGGTCCCCGGAGGCCAGCGCAACAGCCACACGTCATAGCCGTGCTCGTGGCGGATGCGAATCCCGCCCCGTTCGTCGGTGTCGCAACCCAGCGCTGCGGTGAGTCGGCGGGCCTCACGGGCCTCCTGAGCGAGGACCGTCCGCAGCTCAGCGGTGGTGAGGGATCGGACTTCCGAGCCGAATCCAGTCGTTGCGGTCACGGCGCAGAGAATACCAGCTAAAAGCGAGCGAATTAGTCGGCTTTATAAAGTCCCAGGCAGGATGACCTTTCGGGTGTCTGAAGGGGATGCTCGCCGGCCGCGTGGGGGCCAAACGGATCAGGACAGCCATGGCCAAGCTGTTCTGCGGCTCCTCGGCGGGATAGTCCGAGCTCAGATGTCGCCCGGTTGGGGCGACTCGAGTCGGCAGACGCCGAGGTCGCGCCGCAGGACGTTTTGAGCTCACTGGGAGCTGATGCGGCGGACCTTGCGCAGGTGATACACCGGGCACACCTTCAGGGTCGATGGAGGTGAAGCCCTGCGTAGAGCAGCGGTCGATCATTCATGTGAAGGAGGAAGATGATGACAGCACTGGCCAAGCTCCGTTCGGATGTCTCGCACGGTGACGTCCTCCGGGCGATCAAGGAGTACGACAAGCTCGGTCCGGAGCGCTTCTTCGCCGTGCACGGTTTCGGCGAGTCGAGAACTTATGAGTTGGTGTGGGACGGAAAGCGGTATCCGCACAAGGCCATCTTGGGCACTGCGTACGAATTGGCGACGGGCCATCGGCTTCGACCAGGTGATTTCGAAGGTGGAAAGGCCGGAGCGGTTTCGGTACTCAGCGACCTGGGTTTCGACGTCCGAGCCAAGAAGTAAGGAGTCATGGCAGCGCCCTCTATCCGAGACGCGCGTCCTCGGCGACGACCGGCAACATGGGATTCTGGCTCGGGAGAGGGTCCAAGTCGCCTGGACGACGTACGGCGGCGGATTCGCGGCAAACTGATGGTGGTCGTCGGTCAGCCGTCGGCCGACACACATGACGCCAGGCAGTCCCGGGTCGGCTGGGAGTCCCCCTTACATCCGACCGGTCTGAGGAGAGGAGGGACATGACGAAGAGCACGGAGAGCTATCAGAAGGACCCAGGAGCGATCGAGAAACTCACCCCTCGCCAGTTCGCGGTCACCCAGGAGAGCGCCACCGAGCCCGCGTTCAACAACGAATTCTGGGACAAGAAGGATGCGGGCATCTACGTCGACATCGTCTCCGGTGAGCCCCTGTTCGCATCGCTCCAGAAGTTCGACAGTGGATGCGGCTGGCCCAGCTTCACGATCCCGCTCGAGGGAGCCAACGTCATCGAGAAGTCCGACACGAGCCACGGGATGGTGAGGACGGAGGTTCGTTCGGCGCACGGGGACAGCCACCTCGGCCACGTTTTCAACGACGGGCCGCCCGACCAGGGCGGGCTGCGCTATTGCATCAATTCGGCCGCGCTGCGGTTCATCCCCTACGACGATCTCGAGGCCGAAGGCCTCGGGCGGTACAAGGCGCTGTTCGACGACGCAGCCGAAGACAAGCAGGCCGGAAGCGCATCCTCGTGACCGGAACCTGAAGAGGCCCGAGACGCTCAGCTGACGCCGTGGCGGAAGGCCAGGCTCATTCTCGGACCCGATGCCTTCACCTTGGGGACGCTGTGCTCGAAGCGCCGTTGCGTCTGGCCACCGGTGACGAACAGGTCGCCGCGACCGAGGTTGAACGGCCGCGATCTCCCGCCACCGTGGGGACGAAGCAAGAACTTCCGCGGCTCGCCCAGCGAGACGAGGGCCACGATCGGGTCCACGATGTCGGCGGGAATGCGGTCGCGGTGCCAGGCGACTGAGTCGGCTCCGTCCCGGTAGAGGTTCAGTCCGACCGAGTCGAACTCGACGCCGTAGTGCGCCGACATCGCGGCCCGGGCATCCTCGAGCCACTGGGAGGGAAGAGCGTTGCCGTCGATCTTCTGCCAGGAGGTGAGCCGGGGCTCGTCGACCTCCCGGTCGTACATCCAACGGCGCCGCTGGTTCCACGTGACCTCGCCGAGCAACTCCCCGAAGGCCCGATCGGAGCCCTTCATCCAGCCCGGGCAGTAGTCCACCCAGGACTCGGCGTCGAGCCAGGTCCTCGCCAGTTCGGAGAAGGACGCGTCGACAGACGGGCTCTCATCACCCCACAACGAGGGCTGCCAGGCGACGACCGAAAGACTCGCAGAACTGCCCACTCCACCAGTTGTACCGGGACCGATCGCCCGACGAATCGGGACCTGGCGTGACTGGCGCGGGACGAGCGGCGAGCTCCGGCCCGAGATTGGCTCAGGACTCGGGCTCCTCGGGCAGCCCCACTTCCTCCCGCTCGATGTTGGCTCGATGCTCGAGGTCGTCCTCGTCCGGATGAGGGTCGGCCTTCGCGTGCTCACGGCGGTGCGGCCGCGCATCCTCGTGCGTCTCCATCACGTCGTCGAGCACGTCATCGTCGTCTGACGCCATCGGATGCCTACCCCTCGTTCCACCGCGGACGCCGCGCAAGCCCCGGCAGTGCAGATGTGCGCCAGCCCCCTGGCCAGGTTGGGCGCTGGACCGGTGTATGCCCGTGCCCCATAGCAAACAAACACCGGTGGGCGACGCGGCGGCTCCGCCCGGCGCTACTCACCGAGACCGTAGAGCAGCTCGTCGAGATCCCAGTCGTCGTACGTGATCGGGCTCTCGCCGACGCTGCAGCTTGCGACCACCGCGATGCGGTCAGGATCGTGGCCGACAACGGCGACCCACGCTTTGGTCTCGCGCCGGGTGACGCTGCTCTTCCTGCGATCGAGCGCGGCGCTGACCTGATTCAGCCGATCGAGCGAGTCCATCTCGAGCACGAACGCCCGCATGCCGATGTGATGTGCGCCACCGACGTAGCCGGTGGTTCCGAGCGTCCGCAACACGAGAACCTGGGTCCTCTCGCTCCCTGGGATGCCGATCGCGGCGAGCTGATCTCCGCGCGACAGCTCGGTGAAACCGAAGACGTCGTGGTAGAAGTCGATCGACTTGTCCAGGTCGGACACGTTCAACACGACGGCCTGAAAGTTCATGGCATTAGTAAAGCCCACGCAGGATGCAGCCGCCATCGTCACGGGACGCCGATCAGGGCGCGGCACACCCGAGGGCGAAACCGGCCCAGCCTTCAGCGAGGAAAGGCGAGGTATTGGTGGACCGCGCGCACCGCGGCCGAGCCCTCCCCGACAGCAGACGCCACGCGCTTCATCGAGCCCGAGCGCACGTCGCCCACCGCGAAGAGGCCGGGGTGACTGGTTTCGAAGGGCAGCGGAGTCCGGTCGAGGATGGTCCACGTCTCGCCGAGGTGCTCCTCGCGCAGCGCCGCGTCGGTGAGGATGAAGTCCTTGTCGTCGAGCGCGGCGCAGCCCGAGAGCCAGCCCGAGGCGGGATCGGCCCCGATGAACGAGAAGAGACCGGCCGAATCGACGGCACTCTCGCGCTCCGGGCTCTTCAGGTGCACCGTCCGCAGTGTCTCGTCGCCGTCGAGTGCGGTGATCGTCGAGTCCGTGCGGACGGTGATCGCAGGATCCGCCTCGATGCGTTCGACCAGATAGTTCGACATGCTCTTGTTGAGGTCGCTGCTGCGGATCACGATCGTGACTGCACAGCTGTTCTGGGCCAGGTAGATCGCCGCTTGCCCGGCGGAGTTGCCCCCACCGGCCACGATCACTGGTGCGCCGCTGCATTGGCGTGCTTCCAGGTCGGTCGCCGAGTAATACACGCCCTTGCCTTCGAAGTCGCTGAGGCGATCAGCGTCGAGCCGACGGTAGGCGGCACCGGTTGCCGCGACGACGGCACGACCCGCGACCTCGGTCCCGTCGCTCAGTGTCACCGTGAGATACCCGCCGTTGTTGCGCAGTGACGTCGCCGTGCAGGGCACCGTGAGACTGGCCCCGAATTTCTCCGCCTGGATCACCGCCCGCTGCGTCAGCTCCCCACCCGAAATGCCCATCGGGAAACCCAAGTAGTTCTCGATGCGAGAGCTCGTCCCCGCCTGGCCGCCTGGCGCAGTCATCTCGATGCCGAGCGTGCGCAGCCCTTCCGAGGCGCCGTAGACCGACGCGGCCAGGCCGGCCGGACCGCCACCGACCACCACGAGGTCGAAGCAGCGCTCGGGCAGGCTGTCGAGCGTGAGGCCCAGATAGCTGGCCAGCTCGCCAGGGGTCGGGTTGCGCAACACGGATCCGGTCGCGATCACCACGGGCAGCTCGCTGGGCGCGACGGAAAACTGTCCGAGAATGGCGTCGACCTGAGGGTCGGTGTCGGAGTCGAGCCATTCGTGGGGGATCCGAATCCGGGCCAGGAACTCTCGCACGCGCAGCGAGTCGGGCGAGAACCTCGATCCGATCACTCTGATCGTCGGAGCCGCACCTTCGAGCAGGATCGAGCGCCGCGCGATGAATGCGGCCAGGATCGTGTCGCCCAGGCGAGGGTTGGTGGCCATGAGCTGGCGGAGGCGGTCGCGTGGGACCGCGATGACCTCGCCCGACTTGGCGACCCGCGCATTGACGAAGACCCGCATGCCGGTGAGCATGTTGAGCTCACCGAGGAAGCGCCCGGGGAGGTGGTGCGCGACGACGCGTTCGGCGCCGTCGACCCCGACCAGGATCTCCACCTCGGCCGAGACGAGGACATAGAAATCGTAGGAGATGTCCCCTTCCTTGTAGAGGTAGTCCCCGGCGGCGACCTGGCGTCGCGTTCCCACGTCCGCGATGAGGGCGATGTCCCGGGCGTCGAATTGGGGGAACGCCTGATCGTCAATCACGACGGGGCCTCGTACGCATGGTGGGACCCTATCGACACCGGGCGCGGAGTGAAACGGCCATGCGCCCGAGGCGCTGGGGCGCCGGGGCGCCGGGGCGCCCTGACGCGACGCTCATGGAGGCCTAGCGGCGGGGCGCCAGGCCGATTGCCCGTACGAACCGGTTGATCTGGCGGTTGCCCTCCCGGTAGATGACGCGTCGTGCCTCCCGCTGGGCAGCACCGCCTGCAGCGCCACTCAGCCCACCTCGCGAGTAGCCGTGTTCGACAGCCTCCACGTTCCCGAGGTCCCGGGCGAAACGGTAGAGCTGCGAACGCGTCGTGCTCACGATCGAGCTCCTTCTTTCGTGGATCGGTCCGCCATGATGATCCCTTCGACGATGGAGCGGAGCGCGTCGGGGTCCTGTGCCGCCTCCATGCGGACCAGATCCTCGGGCGCAACGGGGGCGCACCCCATCCCGTCGTCCTCGAATTCGTTGCGTCGCCACGCAAGCCACGCGTCGCCGTCCGGATCGAGGCCCTCGTTCTCGATCGCGTTGACGAGCGCGACCAATTCGATGAGCCCGTCGTGGTCGACGTCGTATTCGATGAACAACACGCTGCACCCTCCTCGAACCGGCTCAGACTACGGCGGTCCGGCGCACGCGGCCGCTGTCACCCTCCGGTGGTCTTGCTCGCGTAGGCTGTGCGGCGCCGTGGACCATGGGAGTGACCGCGTGCGGGTGCAGGGGCGGCCCCGCCCTGAGATGCCGTGAGGCGTGCCCGACGTCCGTCGGCGCGTCCGCCGGTGTGCGGACTGGCTCACGCTGAATTGCGGCACCCTCTCGGTTCGCGCATGATGACCGCCACGCGGGGCCCGGAAGCAAGGTAGGACGTGGAGGAATTTCTCAAGTCAGCAGGATACGGCGCGATCTTCGCGCTGAGTTTCATCTCGTCGATGGGACTTCCCGTCGGCGCGGAGATCGCGCTCATCTACGGCGGCGTCCTGGCGAGCGGCCAGGTGCCGGGGGAGGGCAAGCCGCTCGACCTGGCGATCGTGATCGTCGTGGCTGTGCTCGGAGAAGTGCTCGGGTCGGCCGCGGGCTACAGCATCGGACGCTTCGGGGGTCGACCGCTGGTCGACCGCGTCGGGAAGTACGTGTTGCTGACCCACAAGGACCTCGACCGAGCCGAGGCCTGGTTCGCGCGGCGGGGCGAGCCGTTCGTCCTCTTCGGCCGGTTCATCCCGTTGCTTCGCTCGTTCGTCTCGTTCGCAGCAGGCCTGGGTGAGATGGCGCTGGTGAAGTTCTTCGTGTTCACCGTCATCGGCTGTGCCGTCTGGTGCACCGCGCTGTGCTCCTTGGGCTACAGCCTCGGGAGCAGCTACAACCACGTGCTCAAGGCGTTCAGCTATGCGGGGTACGTCCTCGGTGCACTGGCCGTGGTCGCCGTCGTCGTGGTCTTCTGGCACCGGCTCCGTTCGTATCGGGCGCAGCGGGAGATGGAGCGTTCGGACACCGGCTCCTGAGCCCGCAGGGGTTCCGCCTGCCCTTGCGTCAACGCAGTGACAACGGCGACGCAACCGCCTGACTACAACCGCCTGCGAGCAGCGCATCTCCGCGTGCCGGTGGTCAATGTGCGACGGCGAGCGGCCGAGAGAATGACGAGGGCGCTGCGCTGGACCCAGCCACGCGTTCGTTGAGTCGGAGCAGGTGAAAGAGGTCTCGTGGGGGCGAGGGGGATCAGGGCGAGCTTTCGCAGCACTCGTGTGCTCGGGGCGCGACACGCTCGCCGGTGGAGAGTCCGATGACGGACCTGGGCGTGGCGCGCCCTCGGCGCGCCGCGCGCACCGCACCGGCGGAACCGACGGCGCCGACAGCACCGACGGTCGGCCCGGCACGCACGGCCGTCCTCTCGCCTGCCGCGTGGCTCGTCGTGTGCGCCTGGGCGGCAGCCGGTCTCGTGGTGATCGCCTTCGCGGTCCAGCGCGCCTGGGCCGGCGGTTGGCCCGGCACGACGGCGATGCTGTTCGCGATCGTCTTCGGCGCGTTGATGGCGGCGAGCTGGATCTGGCCCATCACGCTGTTCGTCCACGACAAGTCCGGCGTCTTCGACATCGACGAGGGCTTCTTCGTCCTCTTGATCCTGCTCGTGCCGCCAGCCGAGACAGTGTTGGTGTTCGCGGTCGTCGCATTGGTGTCCCACCTCGTCAAGCGCCGTGTGCTGCTCCGGACGGCGTTCAACGTGGGGCGGGTCGCCACGTCAGCAGGTGCCGCCGCTCTGGTCTTCGTGTTGCTCAACGGCGCGCACCAGCCACCCGGCTACGTCAAAGTGGGGGCGGCGCTCGGGGGCGCGGCCGCCTACTTCCTCGTCAACACCGGCGCCATCGTGGCCATCCTCACGGCACTCGGCACCCCGTGGCGTGAGTCCCTCTTCGGCGGCATGAAGGTGCGGATCCTGGTCGTCGTCGGCACGATCGACATCGCGATCCCGACGGCCTTGTTGCTGGCGTCGCAGCCGGCCTTCCTGCCCCTGGCGATCCTGCCGCTCCTCGTCTTGCGATACCTGGGCGAGGGTCACTTCTACGCGCGCAACGACCGGATCCGGCTGCGCGGGTTGTTCGAGGCGACGCTCGACGTGAACCGCTCGATCGGGAGCGAGGAGACCAGGGACGCCGTCCTGTCGTCGGCGGGCACGCTGCTGCGCTCCCCGGAGGTCCGGTTGGGGGCGGCCCTGCCGCGCGCGGACGAGCAGATGCTCGTCGCACCGGTCGAGGTCGCCGACCGGAGGCTCTGGCTCTCGGTCTCGGGTCGCCGGCGGAGCGATCCCTTCGACGACGGTGACCGGGCCCTGCTCGATGCGCTGGCCTCGGTGGGGGGCATCGCCCTGTCCAACGCGGACCTCTACGCGGAGGTCGAGCGCCAGAAGGACAACCTCTCGGTCATCACGCGCAGTTTGGGCGAAGGCGTCTGCGCCATCACGAGGTCGGGAGACCTCACCTTCATGAATCCGGCGGGGGCGAGCATGCTCGGCTGGGACGACGTCGGACCCGACGGGCGACCACGATCGGGCATGGCGACGCCGCGCTTTCTCCTCGATCCCGCGTTGCGGGCCATGTCCCAGCGCCAGAACGTGAGCACCGACGACGCGCGCTTCGAACGGGCCGACGGGTCGTTTTTCCCCGTGACGGTGACCGCGTCGCCCGTCGTCGGCGGGTCACGACCCTCTGCCGCGGTGATCGTGTTCCGGGATACGTCGGAGCGCAAGGCGTTCGAAGAACAGCTGGCGCGGCACGCGTTCCAGGATCCGCTGACCGGACTCGCCAATCGCCGGCTCCTGCTCGATCACCTCGACCATGCGCTGCTCCAGGCCAAGCGCGCGGGTACTCGGGTCGCTGTGCTCTTCGGCGACGTCGACCGCTTCAAAGTCGTCAACGACAACCTCGGCCATCAGGTGGGCGACGAGCTGCTACGGGTGGTGGCGGAGCGGCTTCGGCGCGCGGTGCGTCCGGGCGACACGTTGTCGCGCTTCGGCGGGGACGAGTTCGTCGCGATCTTGGAGGGCGTGACGTCGCCCGACGACGCCGGCCAGGTCGCCGCCCGGGTCCTCGAGGTGTTGCGCGAGCCGATCATCCTGAACGGCGGTCACGAGGTCGTCGCGACGATGAGCATGGGCATGGCGTTGAGCGACGAGGACATGTCCCGCGACGACTTGCTGCACGACGCCGATGTCGCCATGTACCGGGCCAAGGAGCGCGGACGCGGCGGCGAGGTCACGCTTTTCGACATCGACCGCATGGGCGGGCGCTCCATCGGGCGCCTCGACCTCGACACGGCGCTGCACCACGCTGTCGAACGCGACGAGGTGCAGGTCTACTTCCAACCCTTGATCTCGCTCGCCAACGAGGGCATCGTGGCGGCCGAGGCGCTGGTGCGTTGGGACCACCCCGAACACGGCATCCTCACCCCGGCCCACTTCATCGAGCTGGCCGAGGACAACGGGACCATCCTCTCGATCGGCAAGGTCGTGCTCGACCACGCGTGCCGGCGGGCCAAGGGCTGGTCCGAAAGCCTCGCCGTCCACATGGACGTCGCCGTCAACCTCTCGGCTCGGCAGTTCCAGCAGGCCGACCTCGAGAACCAGATCGCCGACCTGATCGAGTCGACCGGGATCGAACCGTCGCAACTGTGTCTCGAGATCACCGAGAGCCTGGCCATGGACGACGTCGACATGACGTCCGCGGTCCTGACCAAGCTGCACAACCTGGGCATCCGCTTGGCGATCGACGACTTCGGCACGGGGCACTCGTCGCTCGGGTACCTGGCCCGGTTCCCGATCGACGTGATCAAGATCGACCAGAGCTTCGTGCGCGGGATCGACCAGGATCCGGTGAAGTCCGCCATCGTGTCCGCCGTCGTGGCGCTGTCGCAGGCCATCGGCTCGACGACCGTCGTCGAGGGGGTCGAGACACTGCCTGAGCTCGAGCAGATCGAGGGACTCGGTTGTGACGTCGCCCAAGGCTTCTACTTCTCGCGGCCGCTGCCGGGGGGCGCGTTCGACGACTTCCTGCGCGCCGGTCGCCAGCCTGTGCCGGACCTCGGGCTGCTGCGACGTACAGTGCTCACCGGGTAACCGGGCGCCCCGCCAACTACCGGTCACTGCAACCGGATTGCTACCGTTTGCGAACAAAAGCTGGTCAAGTGGTCACCCGACCCGTGACGACCGGGTGAAATAGGGCCGAATTGCCCATAGCTAGTCGGAAAGTCATTGAAGGCGCGGCAAGCTCGGTGTTACGTTCCCGCTCGGAGGGATATCCGGCGGAAGCCCGGAGGAGGGGAGTGTGGCGGTATTTCGGCGTCGCAGTACCTACCGGTCGCCCCGTCGTCGCGCCCGGAACGAGCGGTCCCGCCTTCGCGCGCTCCTCGAGGCCACCCTCGAGGTCAACCGCTCCATGGGCGTCACCGAGACGAGGTCGGCGATCCTGTGCGCCGCCGGGACGCTGCTCGGCTCTCCTGAAGTCACCCTGACCACCGAACGGCCGACGGACGACGTCCTTTCGGCCCCGCTCCGCCTGGTCGATCGGACGCTGTGGCTCGGCGTCGCCGGCCGCGCGCGCCGCGAGCCCTACGACGACGAGGACAGGGCGCTGCTCGAGGCACTGGGGTCAGTGGCCGCCACCGCCCTCACCAACGCCGGCCTCTACGGCGAGGTGCAACGCCAGAAGGACGAGCTCTCGGCGGTCACGTCCAGCATGGGCGAGGGCGTCTGCGCCATCAGCGACCGTGGCGAGATCTCCTTCATGAACCCCTCGGGCGCCGACATGCTCGGCTGGTTCTCGCTGCGTGACGGGAGGGGTGACCGTGCCGCGCTCCCGGCGGGTGAAGCGCCCGACTTCCTGCTCGAACCGGCCAAACGCGCCATGGCGCTGCGCCGCAACGTCACCACCTACGACACGAGGTTCACGCGGATCGACGGCTCCCACTTCCCGGTGACCATGACTGCCTCGCCGGTGGTCGGCGGCGAGTCGCCGTCGGGCGCGGTCATCGTGTTCCGCGACATCTCCGAGCGCAAGGCCTTCGAGGAGCAGCTGGCGCGCCACGCGTTCCAGGACTCGCTGACCGGACTCGCCAACCGGCGGCTGTTGCTGGACCACCTCGACCATGCGCTGCTCCAGGCCGAGCGCACGGGGAACCACGTCGCCGTCCTCTTCTGCGACATCGACCGCTTCAAGGCCGTCAACGACGAGCTGGGCCACCAGGTCGGCGACGAGCTGTTGCGGGTCATCGGCGAACGGCTCCGGCGCGCCGTGCGGGCCGGCGACACGCTGTCGCGCTTCGGAGGAGACGAGTTCGTGGTCCTGCTCGAGGGCGTGATCTCGGCCGACGACGCGACCGAGGTGGCGAACGCCGTCCTCGATGTGCTCCAAGACCCCATCACCTTGAGCACCGGGCACGAGGTCGTCGCGTCGCTCAGCATCGGTGTGGCTTTGAGTGAGGCGGGCAAGTCACGCGAGGACCTCTTGCACGACGCGGACCAGGCGATGTACCGGGCGAAGGAGCGCGGCCGGGGCGGCAGAGTGGCCATGTTCGGGATCGACCGCACGGGCCCGGCGTCCATGAACCGGTTGGGCCGCGAGACGGCGTTCCAGCACGTCGTCGACCGCGGTGAGATGGAGATCCACTACCAGCCGCTCGTCTCGCTGGTCGATCGCCGCATCGTCGGCGCCGAGGCGCTCGTGCGCTGGAACGACCCCGACCACGGGATCCTCTTGCCGGGCCAGTTCATCAGGCTGGCGGAGCGCAACGGCACGATCGTCGCGCTGGAGCAGATGGTGTTGGAGCAGGCGTGCCGGCAGGCCAAGACGTGGCAGCAGGAGTTCGGTGCCACGCTCCAGATCAGCGTCAACGTCTCGGCGCTCCACGTCCAGCAGCGCAAGCTCGCCGAGCACGTCTCGGGGGTGCTCGACTCGACCGGTCTCGAGGCCGCACAGCTGTGCGTCGAAATCAGCGAGAACGTGGCCATGCACGACGTGGTGCTGACGTCGAGCGTGCTGGCCGAGCTGCATGGGCTCGGCACGCGCATGGCGATCGACGACTTCGGGACGGGCCACTCCTCGTTCGGGTACCTCGCGCGGTTCCCCTTCGACATCGTGAAGATCGACCAGAGCTTCGTGCACGGCGTCGAGGGCGATCCGGTCAAGTCGGCCATCGTGTCGGCCGTAGTGGCGCTGGCGCAGACCATCGGCGCGTCGACCGTGGCCGAAGGGGTCGAGTCCCAGTCGCAACTCCAGTCGTTGACGAACCTCGGCTGTGACATCGCGCAGGGCTTCTACTTCGCCCGTCCGATGTCGACCGCGGACTTCGGGAAGATGCTCACGGCCAGCGCGGACGTGGACCTCCGACTCTTCGGCTCCGCTCGCGCCGGCTGACGGAGACTCAGCCGATCGTCGCTGTGTCGCGCGCGACCTCAGCGCGCAATGCGTCGGTGAGGAGCGGCACGATCTCGTGCCAGTCGCCCACGATCCCGACGTCGCAGTGCGAGAACACCGGCGCGTCGCGGTCGCCGTTGACAGCCAGGATGGTGCCGGCGCCGCGGACACCCACCATGTGGTTGAACTTCCCGCTCAGACCGAGCGCGACGTAGAGGCGGGGTGCGATCGCCCGGCCCGTGATGCCGACCTGGCGGGCCCGCGGCGCCCAGCCGCGATCGGTCACCTTGCGCGTCGCCGCCAGCTCGGCGCCGAGCACGGCCGCCAGCGGGCTCAGTCGTTCGTACTCGTCTGGGAGCACGCCGGTGCCGACGCCGATCACGACCTCGGCCCGGGCGAGCGTCTCGACGTCGTCGTTGCGCCGTTCTCCGAGCACGCGGACGCGGCCGCGGGTCGGGACGTGCAGGCGCTCGTGGTCACCGTCGCGTCCCCCCGGCGACGCGGCCGGGAGGTCGGCGGGGAGCACGCCCGGGCGCACGGTCACCATCTGGGTCGCACTGCGGCAGCTGACGTCCGCGACCAATGCGCCCGCGAAGGCCGGTTTGGCGGCGACGAGCACGCCGTCACGCACCGCGAGTGCCACGGCGTCACCCACGAGCCCCGATCCCGTTGCTGCGGCGGCGCGCGCCGCCACCTCGCGTCCGAAGGCGGTGCTGGGTGCGAGGACGCACCAGGGCTGCGCGGCGCGGACGTACGCGACGAGCGCGTCGCTGACGTCTTCGGCCACCCCGGAGCCCTCGAGGGCGATGACGTGCTCGGCGCCCGCGCCGATGAGGGCGTCGGTGGTGCTGCCCGGCGGGGCCACGGCGTGGACGGTCGCCCCGACCTCGCGGGCGAGCGCCGCCGCCGCGCCCAGTAACTCGATCCCGACCTGGGGCCGGCCCGGCTCGGCGAGGACACTGACCACGCGGCCCCCGGCCGGCGTGCCCCGGGGTGCGGCGGCACGGTGGTTGCCGCCCGCACGCTGCCTGCCCGCGTCGTCGGTCAGGGCACCGCGGCGGACGAGCTCGTCCACGGCCCGCTGGACCTGTGCGTCGACCGGGCCGTCGAGGACGACGAGCGCACGCTCGTGCTCCATCGGGCGCGTGGCACCGACCACGGTCGGGCTCCCGGCGTCGCCCCACGGGCCCGGGCCCAGGTCGGACGCCACCACCTGGCGCACGCGGCCCGGGTCGACGGCGGCCCGGCCGTCCGGGTCCACCTTGCAGGGGTCGCAGAGCCGCTCCGCGACGGTGAGGACGGCGGGCAGGTCGACCTCGACGTCCTGGGTCCCGTCGTCGTGCTCGAGTTCGAGGCGCAGGAACGGACCGGCGTCCTCGAGCGCTCGGACGCCGCTGGCGAAGGGGAGGCCGAGCAACTCTGCCAGTTCGGGCCCGACCTGGCCCGTCTCGCCGTCGATCGAGTTGCGCCCGAGCAGGATCAGGTCGAACGGTCCGGCCGCGTCCAGTGCAGCGGCCAGTGCGCGTGCGGTGGCGAGGGTGTCCGAGCCGGCGAACGCGGCGTCGCACACGTGGATGCCGCCGTCGGCACCCCAGGCGATGCCCTCGCGCAGGACGTCCTCCGCGCTGGGTGGCCCGAGCGTCGCCACGGTGCACGTGCCACCGGTGTCGCGGGCAAGGATGACGCCCTGCGCCACGGCCCGCCGGCAGTAGGGGTTCATCTCGAGTGGGACGCCGTCGCGCACCAGGCGGCCGCGCTCGAGCACCAGCGACTCCGCCACGGGGACCTGCTTGAGCAGCGCGGCGACGCGGAGTGCGTCCCCCGCCGAGCGCGTCATGACCCCGGACGCCGGTGACCGCGCACGCGCCCAGGGGCGCGCACTGGCGCGGGTCCAACTCCACGAGGGGCGTGCGCGGGCCAGGGGCGGAAGGCGTCGATGCTGTTCACGCTACCGGCAGGCCCGTCGCTCCGGGTGCCGGCACAGCGGGGACCGGCCCGGCTCGCATCACCAGCCGACTGCGCCGCCTTCGGGGCTGCGAGGGTCCGAGGCGCCGGCCAGGCGCAGCGAGCCGTCCGCCGCCCGCGCACCGGTGATGATCTGGGCGCAGCCGACCGCGACCGGGTCGAAGGGACGGATCGGCTGCACCCGGTGCCCGCGGCCGGCGAGCCCGTCGAGCCACGCCGCCGGCGCGTCGGACTCGACGGTGACCGTGAGGTCGTCGCCCCACCACAGCCGGAACGGTCCCGCCGCCGGTGCGTCGAGGGTGAGCCGGGGCGCCGCGATGGCGGTCGCCGGGTCCTGGCCGCTGTGGAGCAGGCGGGCCAGCAACTGGCTGATGATCTGCGGCTGGGCGTCGCCGCCCATCGCGCCGACGAGGTGGGTGAGCGCGCCATCCTGGCCGGTGACGAGCATGGGGGAGAGGGTGTGCGGTGGTCGTCGCCCCGGCGTCACCTCGGCGGGATGCCCGGCGGCCAGGGAGAACCCCACCCCGCGGTTGTGCAGGAAGACGCCGGTCGCCGGTTCGACGAGGTGCGACCCGAAGTCGAGCGCGTTGGACTGGGTCAAGGAGATCCCGAGCCCGTCGCCGTCCATGGCGCACAGGTGGGTGGTGTCCCCGTCGCCGAGCCGCGCCACGTGCGGGGCCACCGAGCCGTTGCCCGCCACGACGTCGGGCGGTGCTGCCCGTTCCCCGTCGACGCGCGCAGCGGCGGAGTCGAGACGGCTGCGGTGCAAGAGCGCTTCGCCGTCGGCGCCGTCGAAGAGGACGTCGGGCCGGTCGTAGCCGACGGCGCGCCAGCACTCCACCAGCAAGTGGGCCCACTGCGGGTCGGCCGGGTCGGTGCCGAGACCGGACGCCTCCGCCACCCAGGCGCCGGCCAGGGTGAGGTAGCCCTGCGAGGGCGGCGGCACGGTCCACAGGTCGTGGCCCCAGGCCTGGACGTGCAGCGGCGCGCACCACGACGCCGCGCTCGTGGCGAAGTCGTCGGGGTGGAAGTGGCCGCGGCCGAGCTCGAGCAGCCCGGCGCCGAACGCACCCTCGTAGAACGCGGCGCGACCGTCGCGCGCGATGGCGCGCAGGGTGCGGGCGATGCCCGGCACGCGCACGCGTTGGCCGATGTCGAGCGGCCCGTCGGGACAGAGCTCACCTGCGCCCGGGAGCGCGTGGACGAGGTGGCTGGCCAGCGCGAGCATGATCGACGCCGGGAACCCGCCGTCCGCGAGCTCGATGGCGGGCGCGAGCACGTCGTCCAGAGCCAGGCGGCCGTACCGTTCGTGCAGCGCCAGCCAGCCGTCGACCGCGCCGGGCACCTGCACGCTACGGATGTCACCGCGCAGCGGCATCACCGTCATCCCCTGGGCGCGCATGGCGGCCGCATCCGAGCCTCGGCCGGCGCGGCCGACCGAGAGCAGCGCCACGGGTGCCGAACCGGGCGCGGCGACCATCGCGAGGACGTCACCGCCGAGCCCGCACAGGTGCGGGCCCACGACGGCCATGACCGTGCCGGTCGCCACCGCGGCGTCGGCGGCGGAGCCACCTTGGGCCAGCATGGCGCTGCCGGCTGTCGAGGCCAGCTGGTCGGCGGCCGCGACCATGCCGCGGAGGCCGGCGCGCGGGGCCATCGGGACGAGGGGCAAGGTCATGGGTCAGGAATAGCACGTCCCGCGCGGGGACCCGCCCCTCAGAGCACGACGACGGAGCGGAGCACCTCGCCGCGCTGCATGCGGGCGAACGCGCTTTCGACCTCGTCGATGCCGATCGTCTCGCTGACGAAGCGGTCGAGGTCGAGGCGACCCTCCAGGTAGAGATCGACCAGCATGGGGAAGTCGCGTGAGGGGAGGCAGTCGCCGTACCAACTCGGCTTGAGCGCGCCACCGCGCCCGAAGAACTCGATCATCGGCAGGTCGATGCGCATGTCCGGCGTCGGCACGCCCACCTGGACCAGGATCCCCGCCAGGTCGCGGGCCAAGAACGCCTGCTCCATCACCTTGGGGTTCCCCACGGCCTCGATGCAGACGTCGGCGCCGTTGCCCCCGGTCACGGACTGGACGGCCTCGACGGGGTCGGTGGTGCCGGCGTCGACGGTGTGCGTGGCACCGAACTCGGTGGCCTGCTCCAGCTTGCGGGGGTCGAGGTCGATGCCGATGACGGTGGCCGCCCCGGCGAGCCGTGCGCCGGCGATGGCGGCGCACCCGACGCCGCCACAACCGAACACCGCGACGGAGTCGCCGAGCCCGACCTCGCCGGTGAACATGGCCGCGCCGAGCCCGGCCATCACGCCGCAGCCGAGCAGCCCGACCGCTTCGGGCCTTGCGGCGGGGTTGACCTTGGTGCACTGGCCGGCAGCGACGAGCGTCTTGTCGGCGAAGGCACCGATGCCCAGTGCAGGCGACAGGGCAGTCCCGTCGCTCAGCGTCATCCGCTGGGTCGCGTTGTGCGTGGAGAAGCAGTACCACGGCCTGCCACGGCGGCACGACCGGCATTCGCCGCACACGGCGCGCCAGTTCAAGACGACGAAGTCACCCGGAAGGAGATCGGTGACATCGGGTCCGACGGACTCGACCACCCCGGCCGCCTCGTGGCCGAGGAGGAAGGGGAAGTCGTCGTTGATCCCGCCCTCGCGGTAGTGCAGGTCGGTGTGGCACACGCCGCACGCCTTGATCGCCACCACCGCCTCGCCGGGCCCGGGGTCGGGCACCACGATGGTCTCGACGGTGACAGGGCTGCCCTTCTGCATCGACACGACACCCCGCACTTCTTGCCCCATCAGCCCTCCTCTGGTCGCCGGGCCCACATGATGCCCGATGGAGCGGCGCGCCACGACGGCGTCGCCGTCGCTCAGGCTCCCCGCGCGAGCGCGATCACCGGGGCGAAGGCCTCGACGTCACGGACGGAGAAGTAGCTGATCCCCCAGCGCTCCCGGCAGGCGACGAGGTGCTCGGCCATTTGCTCGTGCGTGCCCAGACACACGAACGGGGTCGCTGCGATGTCAGCCTCGTCCATCCCGGTGCGGCGCGCGACGGCGCGCACTGCTGCCGGCCGGTCATCGGTGGCGACGACGACTTGCACCAACGCGTGCAGCTCCGGATCCCGTCCGCACTGCGCTGCGTGGTCCCGGACCCAGGCGATCGTGCGGTCCAAGCGGGCCGCCTCCCAACGGACCTCGTGGCGGTGGCCGTCCTCGAGCGTGCGCCCGAGCATGGTGGGCGCCACGATGTCGGCGTGGCAGGCGGCGTGCGCAAGCGCCCTGCGACCGCTCACGCCGACGAGGAACGGCACGTGGGGCTGCAGCGCCGCGGGCGTGGTCGCCCCCTCGAGCGTGTAGTGGGCCCCGTGGAAGGTGACCGGCTCGCCGGCGAGGAGGGGGCGCAGCACCTCGAGCGATTCGGCGAGTCGCTCCTTGCGGACCGGCGCCGGATCGAAGGGCCTCCCCATGGCGGCGTACTCGCCGAAGCTGTGGCCGGCGCCCAACCCGACCTCGAGGCGGCCGCCGCTCAGGTGGTCGAGCGTCGCGAGCTCCTGGGCCAGCTGCACCGGGTGGTGCAGGTCCGCGTTGAGCGTGAGTGTGCCCAGCCGGATCCGGGTCGTCCGGCCGGCGGCAGCGGCCAGCGAGAGGAGGGATGTGGGCTCGGCACCGACGTGCTCGCCGACCTGGAAGACGTCGAACCCGGTCTCCTCGGCGCGCCGGGCCAGGCGGGCCAGCGAGGCGGGGTCGGCGGCGCTGCCCTGGAGTCCGAAGCGGAACTGCCTCACCTCGCCGACGATACCGACGCGCCGTGAAGCGAATACCGTCGAGCTCGGAGAGGAGACGCCCATGCTGAAGAGGATCGACAGCCCCGACACCGTGGTGGCCCTCGAGGCCGTCGGCAAGCTCGTCAAAGACGACTACGACAACGTCCTGGTGCCTGCGATCAGGCAGCAGATCGACGGACAGGGCGAGATCAGGGTGGTGTTCGTGTTCGGCGACCAATTCGAAGGGTTGACGCTGAGTGGGACCGCGTCCGACGCGAAGCTCTTCGTCGACGAGCTCGTCCACCGTGACCTGTCGAAGTGGAAGCGGTGCGCGGTCGTGACAAACCTCGACTGGCTGCGCCACTCGATCGCCATCTTCCGGTGGATGATGCCCGGCCAGATCCAGGTCTACGAGTTGCCCGACCTCGACATGGCCATACGCTGGGCGGCTGCCTGACGCGGACGCATGGGAGCGGCGGGCGTGGTGCGCCGCCGCCTGCGCCTCAGTCGCCCGGGACGCGCTTTGCGCCCGCGCAGGGAGCTGGCGAGGAGGAACACCGCCGCGAGTAGCGGCAGGACGATTGCTCCCGCAATGGCGGTGCCGGCGAGCAGGAAGGCGACGGCGACGATCACCGCCGTCGCCAGCGCGAGCTCCGGCGTGTCACCGATGACGAAGTCCCACCAGAAGTGCCCGAAGGCCCGCAGCGCACGTCCGAGTGCCGCCATCATGGCCGGGCCCCTTCCGCTTCGACCGCCGGCACCGGGAAGCGCACGCGCAGCAGTGCTGTGCACGCGACGTACACGACGACGAAGAAGCCGACGAGCACGGGAATCGCCAGGTCGTCCCCGGGCCAATGGACGCCGGCGCCTTCACCGACCCAGAACACGCCGAAGCTGGTGAGCATCACGCCGACGGCGGTCTTAATGGTGTTCTCCGGGACCTCGCTCAGCTGGCGGGCCACGATCAGCCCGGCCACCGCGACGACGACGAGGGCAGCGGCGGCGGCCAGCGCGGCCAGCCCGAGACGGTGCTGTGCCGCGCCGAGGCTGACGACGATCAGGACCACCTCGGTGCCCTCGAGGAAGACGCCCTTGAAGGCCACCGCGAAGCCGACACTGTCGCGTCGTGGCCGCGTCACGGCCGCGCCGGAGGGCTCGGTGGCGAGCTCCGCCACCGTCTCCGCATAGATCAGGTCTTCGTCGTGAGGCGCCTTGTGGCCGCTCGAACGCAGGATCGCCTTGCGTAGCCAGGACAGGCCGAGGACCAAGAGCAACGCCCCCACCACGACCCGGAGCGCGTCGAGGGGGATGTAGCGGATGAGCGGCACGCCGACGGCGACCACCAGGACGCCGAGAACGAGCGCCGCCGCGACCGCGCCTTCGAGGGCGGACCGCCAGCCCCTGCTCACACCCGCCGCCACGACGATCGTGAGCGCCTCGACCATCTCGACCAGGCTGGCGGCGAAGACGGCCAGCACGAGCACGACGGTGGACGAGGTGTGCATGGCGAGCGCCAAAATTACCGGGCCTCGGG
>DATJTU010000049.1:0-2512 GCA_035503015.1 Acidimicrobiales bacterium
GAGTCCTGGACTTTTGCCCACGTTTCTAGAACGCGTGTCAGTCGATCATAGGCACGGCGGGTTCGCGGGCGTCACTGACGGAGCGGGGTGGGGAACTCGGGGCTCGGAGCCTGTCACCCGAGCGCCGGCGCAGGAGAATGCGTCCATGGATGAACATTTCGACCGCGGCCCTCACGATGTCCCTGATGGGGACGACTCCTTGGCCAGGGAGCTGGCCGACGAGCTCGCAGAGGAGCTTGCTGACGAGCTGGCCGACGAGCTCGGCTACGACCTGGAGGACGACGCCGGCCTGACGGTCGACGGGCGGATCTCGACGGGATACCTGCCCGACCCAGGGGACGTGCGGGCAGCGGTGGTGGACGGGTACGAGCAGTTCCGCGACGTCGACGAGGGCACCGTGCCCGACTACATCCCGGCACTGGCAGCGGCGCCGGCCGACGCGTTCGGAGTCTGCGTGGCGGGTGTGAACGGCGGCATCGTCGCCATTGGTGATGCCGAGGTGGAGTTCACCATCCAGAGCATTTCGAAGGTCTTCGTCTTCGCCCTGGTGTGCGACGCGCTCGGCCACCAGGAGGCCCGGCGCAAGCTCGGCGTGAACAGCACGGGGCTGCCCTTCGACTCGGTGATGGGGATAGAGCTCAACGCGGCACGGACGATGAATCCGATGGTGAACGCGGGTGCGCTGGCCACCACCAGCCTCGTTCCGGGCCGCACGCGAGAGGAGAAATTCGCCCGTATCGCCGAGGGGTTGTCCCGCTTTGCCGGCCGTCGTCTCGAGGTCGACGAAGCGGTCTACCAGTCGGAGGTGGCGACGAATTTCCGCAATCGGGGCATCGCACACCTGCTCTACGGCTATCGCCGCATGTACAGCGACCCCGAGCTGGCGACCGACGTGTATACGCGCCAGTGCGCGCTGCGCGTCACGGCGCGCGACCTCGCCGTCATGGGCGCCACATTGGCTGACGGTGGAATGAACCCGTTGACGAAAGAGCGCACCGTCGGGCAGGGGGTCTGCCGGCGCGTGCTCGCGGTCCTGGCCACCTCGGGCCTCTACGAACGTTCAGGCGACTGGCTCTACGACGTCGGGCTCCCCGGCAAGAGCGGTGTGAGCGGCGGGCTGGTGACCGTCTCGCCCGGAAAAGGCGGCGTGGGGACCTACGCGCCGCCGCTCGACCGCGCCGGGAACAGCGTGCGGGGGCAGCGCATCACGACGTATCTCTCAGAGCGCCTCGGCCTCAACCTCTTCTCTTCCGCCCCGCTGGGCCAGCCGCCGAGGACCACCGATGCAGCGGCGCTCGTGCCCGGTGCATGAGGCGAGAACCGGGAGGGGGGTTGACGGGGGTCTGCGTACAAGTAGATACTTGTACAAGTAGTCGCTTGTTAAGGTGCAAGCGGAGATCGGAACCCCGACAGAAAGGCAACACCATGACCAACCAGACGGATCAGCACGAGACCACTGAGGACTTTGCCGCCACGCTGCAGGTCGCCGCCCCGCCGCGTCGCGTGCTCGACGCGCTGCGCACCCCCGAGACCGTCTCCGCGTGGTGGGGCCCTGCGACCGGCTCGGCCGAAGCCGGAGGCACGCTCGTGGTGTCCTTTCAAGAGGGGAGGCAGCAGATCGTCATGCACGTGGCGCAGGCGGGACAGGACTCCCGAGTCGTCTGGCAGGTGGAGGGGGCGCCGCTCACGCCCGAGTGGGCCGGGACCACCATCGTCTTTCAGGTCTCTGAGTCGGACGGCGGCTCCGTGCTGCACTTCCGCCATCACGGCCTCACCCCGCAGCTCGAATGCTTCGACATGTGCTTCGGCGGGTGGACGCACTACGTCGCGAGCCTTGTTGCCTACGCCGAGACCGGCGAAGGCAGTCCCGAGCGGCACGGAAGCGCAGGGCGAGGTGCGACCGCCGCGTGAGGCGCTGGAGGCACGAGGAGCGCTGCGGCTGTGTCGTGCTCGGCTGGCTGAAAGAGTGACATTGTGATGGCCGCGCCGGACGAATTGACGCACGCCGCGGGACCTGATGCGGTCCTGCGGGCGCTCGCCGATCCGCACCGGCGCGAGATCATCCGGCTCGTGCAGGGCCGCGAGCTCCCGGCCGGGCAGATCGCGGGCAACTTCTCTCTGACCCAGCAAGCGGTGAGCCAGCATCTGACGGTGCTCAAGCGAGCGGGGCTCGTCGACGAACGACGCGAGGGGACCCGTCGCCTCTACCGTTTCCGGCGTGACGCGCTCGAGCCCGTCCGCGAGCTGCTCGACGAGTTCTGGCCTGACGCTCTGGAGCGGTTGAAGGAGGTCGTCGAGCGTGACCACCCGCGCGGAAGCGGCCCGAACCCGAGCCGGGCGCGGCCCCGCCCCTCGAGGAAGTCGACTACGGAGAGATCAGGAACGATGAGCACGAGCGAAGGAGCGACCTGACGATGTCCGAGACCACACCCACCCCCACCGTGGTGACCGCCAGCGTGCGCATCGCCGCACCGCCCGGCGTCGTCTTCCCCTACTTCACGAGCCCGGTGCT
>DATJTU010000050.1:0-2780 GCA_035503015.1 Acidimicrobiales bacterium
TTCGGGATCCAAGAGCCGTCGGTCGTCGTCTACCGCGACGGCGAAGTCCGCGGCTCCCACGCACTGGCCGACACGCCGCCCGACGCCTTTGCCGCCATGGCGGCACGGAACGTCGCCTTCTACCGCGGAGCGGAGCCGGCGCCGCTCATGGACGGGCACGCTGCGAGGGAAGTCCTCTCCGTCCTCCTCGCCGCTCTCGAGTCCAACCGGCGTGGCGCGCCGGTCGACGTCGGCCCTGGCTGACGCCCCGTCAGCTCGCCGGGGATCCCGGGCACCCCGGAGCCGCCCACGACCAGGCCGAACGAAAGCCTCGGGGGGAGCGTTGAGAGATTTGGACGCCCCGCACGGGGGTGGCGCCCCATTTGGCGCTTAAGCGCTCCTCGCGCGCCGCCGACGCAAGCACCGATGCACGTTCGCTGCGAAGACAGGGGTCTTCGCCATGGAGGGCGGTAGTACCGGTAGCAACCCCAACCAGTGATGGTGGTGGAGGTGCCGGCGGCGATGGCGCGCCGCCGGCACCGCTGCCGAGCGTGCGCCCGCCGTCTCACCCGGTTGCGGCCCGCCAGATCTCTGTCGTCGCGTCGACGTCGAACGCGGTGCGGCCGAGGAACAGCCGCAACGCAAGGGGCAACCTTGTCCCGGGCCACGTGTGCCCGGCCCCGGCGCAGATCCACAGCGTCACGGCTCCCGGCTCGTCGTCGCTGCCGTAGCTGACTTTCGTCAGTCGTGGCGAGACCTCGGTGCGCGCCGGTGCAGCGGTGTGACCGTTGGCGCGCGCCCATGCCGCGACTGCTTCCGGCACGCTCTCGTTCCACCGTGCTGTCCCGCTGCCGGCGAACGGGTTGATCCGATCGCTGGTCCCGTGGAACGCGACGACTCGCACCGGTCGCGCCAGCTCGCCGCCCGACGGCGCCCGCAGGCCGGCCACGGCGCCGAGCACGCGGACGTCGGCTCGCGTCGATGCGAAGCGGCTCGCCATGCGCGCGCCGCCGGACATCCCTGTCGCACAGAGATCGTCCGACGTCGCGTGGAACGTGGCGCGCAGGTACGCCACCGCCGCCTCCAAGAACGCCATGTCACCGTCGAGGTCCCATTCCCAGCCCGAGCCGGAACGGAGGCTGCCCTCCGGGAAGGCCACGACGGCGCCCTCCTCGGCGAGCGGGGCCATCCTGCTCAGGCGTACCTGCCCCTCGGGGCTGGACCTGCTCCCGTGCAGGCTGAGGAGCACCGCCGAGGGCGCAGTGCGCGGTGCGGCCACCAACATGCGCCGTGTCGTGCCCGCGACGTCGAGCGCATGTGTCGTCACCGCCACGAGCCGCGACCGTAGTAGTGGTCGGCCACGGTGATCCGGGCCGGCTCTGCCGTGCTGTCGCGCTGTCGCGAGGTTCCCGTTCGCGGCTGCGGGTATCGGGCGGTCACAGGATGCGGGTGTCGAGCGCCGACAGGTAGTGTCACCCGGGCAGCGAACGATCGAGGCAGAACGGAGACGGCCGCACATGGGGAGTGAGGGATTGCACGAGCCAGCCGAGCTTCTCGGCGAGGCGACGATCGACCGTCACCGGGCGTTCACGTCGCTCATCGAGGAGCTCGAAGCTGTGGACTGGTACGACCAGCGGGTCCACGCGACGAAGGACTCGAGCTTGGCCGACATCCTCGCCCACAACCGCGACGAGGAGAAGGAGCACGCGTCCATGACGCTCGAATGGCTGCGCCGTCGCGACCCCGCCTTGGATCGGCATCTGCGCACCTACTTGTTCACGACCGAGCCCGTGACCGAGGTCGAGGCCGAAGTGGAGGCGGCCGGCGGGCCGCCGCCGGGCACGACCGGTTCGCTCACGATCGGCAGCCTGAAGGGAAGTGAGTGATGAACCACCTGTACCGAGAGCTGGCACCGGTCTCTGACAGCGCATGGGACCAGATCGAGGACGAGGCCAAGGGCCGTCTGGTGACGTACCTCGCCGCCCGCAAGCTGGTCGACCTGAGCGGGCCGAACGGCTGGGAGCACCCGGCAACCAACCTCGGGCGCGTCGACGAGGTCGAAAGCCCTGCCGAGGGCGTGCGCGCCGTCCAGCGCCGCGTCCTTCCCCTGGTGGAGCTGCGCGCCGAGTTCTCGGTGTCGCGTGAGGAGATCGACGACGCGGACCGCGGCGCCGCCGACATCGAGCTTCCCGAGCTCGACGAGGCGGTCCGCCAGATCGCCCAGGCCGAGAACGTGGCCGTGTTCCACGGCTACGCGGCGGCCGGCATCCTCGGCATCACCGAGCAGACGTCGCACCCGGCGCTCACCTTCGAAGAGGACATGGAGCAGTACCCCAAGGTGGTGGCCCGGGCGGTCGACGTGATCCGTCAGGACGGCATCGCGGGGCCCTACGGATTGGCCATCAGCCCCGAGATCTACACCGGGATCGTCGAGACGACCGAGCACGGCGGGCACCTCTTGCTCGACCACCTGCGCCAGATCCTCGGCGGTCCGCTGGTCTGGGCACCGGGCGTCCAGGGCGGCATCGTGCTCAGCCTCCGTGGCGGGGACTTCGTGTTCGACTCGGGACAGGACCTCTCGATCGGGTACCTCTCGCACGACGCGGAGACGGTTCGGCTCTACCTCGAGGAGAGCTTCAGCTTCCACGTGCGTGAGCCCGACGCTGCGGTGATCCTGCAACGCGAGGGCTGAGCGGCCTGATCCGCGGCACACAGGCCGGGGTGTCCGCGCCCGGAGCATCGCAGCGACAACAACCACCGACCGCGTCCGCCCGAATCAGGCCGCGCGCCCGGCGGTTGAC
>DATJTU010000051.1:0-8025 GCA_035503015.1 Acidimicrobiales bacterium
GCCGCGTCGATCTCGTCGTCCGCGCAGAGGCACACCGGGACGCCCGCCATCACCCGCGGCGC
Organism: Acidimicrobiales bacterium; assembly: GCA_035503015.1. Taxonomy (GTDB): domain Bacteria; phylum Actinomycetota; class Acidimicrobiia; order Acidimicrobiales; family RAAP-2; genus Bog-473. Next base: position 63 of record DATJTU010000051.1, read on the forward strand.
AGGCCGGCCGGCCGACTCGGCCGCTTTCGTGATCGTCGGGACGACGTGGGAGGCGATCGTCCGCTCGTCGGCCAGCCAGAGCACCGTGCCGGCGGCCCGCGCGCCGGCGAGTTGGAGCATCACCGGGCCGAGCGCGGCGATCATCACCGGCGTCGGGGTGAGGTCGGTGACGTCGAACGGCTGGCGGATGGAGAACAGCTCGTTGTCGACCTCGACCAGCCCCGGACCGGCGAGCGCTTGGTCGAGCACGTCGAGGTAGCACCGCATCGTGGTGGCCTGACGCTCGTAGGGGAGGCCCATCATGTCGCCGATGATCCAGTGGTGCGACACGCCGATCCCGAGGGTGAAGCGCCCCTCGCACACGGCCTGGGCCGACAGCGCCTGCTGGGCCAACACCACAGGGTGCCGGGGTTGGATCGGCACCACCGAGGTCCCGATCTCGATCCGCGCTGTCGCTGCGCCCAAGAGGACCGCCGCCGCCATGACGTCGAATTCGTCTGGGATCTGCGGCGTCCACACGGTGTCCAGACCGGCTTCGTCGGCCCAGCGCGCGTCGGCCTGGAGCTTCTCCACCTTGGTGGCGTAGCGACCTCTGTCCGCGCTCACCTGCAGGCCCATGCGCATGCCAGGCTCCTTCCGGTCGGAAACCATGTTCTCGGAGACGAGAAAGCTTACTCTCAATTCCCGCTAGGCACCCTTGACGGGATTGTGCACTGCCACTAACGTCCGGTCACTCTACCGGCACGAATTCGAGCGGAGCGGGCCGGCGAGCGGCCGCAGCACGGCGCTGCACACGGGCCGGCGACCGTCATCGCGGGGCCGGGCCTGGACCGTGCTCCGCTGGGGAGGCACACAGTGGCAGCCGCGGACGCAAGGACGACAGCACCGAACCGTGTCGCGGTGGTCACGGGCGGCGGTTCGGGGATGGGCGCGGCCATCTCCCGGGAGCTGGCGGCCCGCGGGCACCGCGTCGCCGTGGTCGACATCAACGCCGACGGTGCGGAGCAGGTGGCCAAGGAGATCGAGGCGTCCGGGGCGAGCGCCCTGGCGGCGCGCGTCGACGTCAGCAACCGCGAGGCGGTCGACGGTGTGCTCGACGGCGTGCGCGAGGCCTTCGGGCCGATCGAGATCCTCGTCACCAGCGCCGGCATCGAGGGGTTCGAGAATTTCGTCGACATCAGCACCGAGACGTGGGAGCGCACGCTCGCCGTCAACCTCACCGGCACGTTCCACTGCGTGCAGGCCGCGGTGCCCGACATGATCGCCGGGCAGTGGGGCCGCATCGTCACCATCTCGTCCTCCTCGGCACAGTCGGGCACCCGGCGCATGGCGCACTACGTCGCGTCGAAGGGCGGGGTCATCGCGCTCACCAAGGCGCTCGCGCTGGACCTGGCGCCCTACGGCATCACGGTCAACACCATCCCGCCCGGCGCGATCGACACTCCGATGATGCGCCGCCCCGTGGAGAGCGGCGCCATGCCCAGCCTCGATGCCGTCATCAAACGCGCACCACTCGGCCGGCTCGGCACACCCGAGGACATCGCGGCAGCCTGCATCTTCTTGTGCTCCGAGGACGCCGGCTACATCACCGGTCAGCAGATCAACGTGAACGGGGCCTGGTACCTGTGAGCGCCCTGGCGACGAGGAAGCTCGAAGCCACCGTCGGCGCCGAGGTCCTCGGGCTCGAGCGCGAGCAACTGCTCGGGGACGAGACGCTGCCTGCAGCCGTCATGCGCGCGCTGGAGGAGAACGGCGTGCTCGTGTTCCGGGAGCTGCACGTCGACGACGACACGCAGGCCGAGTTCTCGAAGCGCCTCGACGACGTCGGCAAGCAGGAGCCCGCCCCGCTGCCGAGCATCTACAACGTCACGCTCGATCCGGCGAAGTCGGCGACCGCGCAGTACCTGCGCGGCACGTTCTACTGGCACATCGACGGCGCGCAGGACGAAGTCCCGACCAAGGCCACGGTGCTCAGCGCCCATGTCATCTCCGCCAACGGCGGCGAGACCGAGTTCGCGAGCACGTACGCGGCGTACGACGATCTCGGTCGCGACGAGAAGGCGTCCTTCGAGGACCTGCGGGTGCTGCACAGCTTCGAGGCCTCGCAGCGGCTCGTGCACCCCGACCCCACGCCGGAGGAGCTGGCGCGCTGGCACGAGCGCCCCGACCGCGAACACCCGCTCGTCTGGCAGCACCGCTCGGGTCGACGGTCCCTCGTGATCGGCGCCACGGCCGACCACGTGGTCGGCATGGACCGTGACGAGGGCAGGGCCCTGCTGGCCGACCTGCTCGCACGCGCCACCGCTCCCGAACGCGTCTATCGCCACGAGTGGACCGCGGGCGACCTCATCATGTGGGACAACACCGGCGTCATGCACAGGGTCCAGCCCTACGACGAGTCCTCCGCCCGCGAGATGCACCGCACCACCATGACCGGCGACGAGCCCATTCGTTCGATCGGCTCGGCCCCCGCCAACGGATCGATCGCACCGGATCCGACCGCACAGGAGACGACATGAGCGACACCACGATTCTCAGAGCGGACCGCTGGGTCGACGTCGAGGCCGGCGAGGTGCGCTCGCCCGCCGTGCTCGTCGTCGACGGCAACCAGATCGTCGCGGTCAATCCGGCGCCGTCCGACCTCCCGAGCCCGGCGGCTGACGTCGACCTGGGCGACGTCACCCTCCTGCCCGGCTTGATGGACATGGAGCTCAACATGTTGATCGGGGGACCGGGTGGCCCGGACGGCCTGCCCGACCCGATGCACGGTGTGAAGGACTCGCCGGTGTTCCGGACGCTGCGGGGTGCCGTCAACTGCGCCACGACGCTGATGGCCGGGTTCACCACGGTGCGCAACTTGGGGCTGATGGTCTACACCGCGGGCTTCCTCCTCGACGTCGACTTGGCGCGGGCGGTCGACAACGGCTGGTTCCCCGGCCCGCGCATCTTCCCTGCCGGCCACGCCATCACGCCGACGGGCGGGCACCTCGATCCGACGATGTTCCAGGGCCTGGCACCGGGGATCATGCCCCAGAGCGTCGAACAGGGCATCGCCAACGGTGTCCCCGAGGTGCGCAAGGCCGTGCGCTACCAGATCAAATACGGCGCCAAGCTGATCAAGATCTCGGCGTCGGGCGGCGTGATGTCGTTCAGCAGCGCGGCAGGTTGCCAGCAGTACTCCGACGAGGAGCTGGCCGCCATCGTCGACGAGGCACATCGAAACGGTCTGCGCACCGCGGCCCATGCCCACGGCGACGCCGGCATCCGCGCCTGCATCCGGGCGGGCGTCGACTGCATCGAGCACGGTTCGCTGGCGACGGAGGACACCATCAAGGTGATGGCGGAGACGGGGACCTTCCTGGTCGGCACCACGGCCCTCGCCGACCACATGGCCGTCGACCGCATCCACCCGATCCTCCAGAAGAAGGCCGCGGAGATCTTCCCCCAAGCCCGTCGCATGTTCGGCCAGGCGCTCGCAGCCGGGGTCAAGATCGCGTGCGGCTCCGACGCGCCGGCCATCCCGCACGGCACCCAGGCCGACGAGCTGATCGCGATGGTCGACCGCGGCATGACGCCGATGCAGGCGTTGCAGGCCGCGACGATGACGAGCGCCGAGCTCGTCGAGCGCGAGCACGACCTCGGGCGGTTGGCGCCGGGCTACCTGGCCGACGTCATCGCGGTCCCCGGCGACCCGTCCGAGGACATCAAGGTCACCAAGGACGTGCGCTTCGTCATGAAGGACGGGCAGATCTACAAGGGCGTCTGACGGTGGCAGCCTCCGGGGGTGACGACCTCGAGGCGGCACGGTCGCTGCGCCGCGCCATGCTCGGCGACGACTACGTCGACGCCCAGGCCGCAGACCCGAACCCGGTCATGGGGGAGTTCCAGGACTACGTCACGTCGATGGCGTGGGGAGTCTGGGCGCGCGGCGGCGCGTTGAGCACCCGCGACCGCAGCCTTCTCGTCCTGGCCATGACGGCGGCGCTGGGGCGGATGGAGGAGTTCGCCCTGCACGCCCGGGCGAAGGATCGCACCGGCGTGACGGACGCCGAGCTCGACGAGCTGCTGTTCCAGATCGCCGCGTACTGCGGCGCGCCCGCCGGCAATGCGGCGACGCGCGCGCTCCAGGCGGTGCGCGCCGAGCAGGGCGGAGGGCATTGACGGTGCCGAAGGTGCCGACGATCGGCTTCGTCGGACTCGGCAACATGGGCAGCGCCCTGGCCGCCAATCTCGTCGCATCCGGCCACGACGTGGTGACCCATGACGTGCAGGGCGACGGCCGCAGTCCTGACGGCGCATCGTTCGCCGTCGACGTGCCCGACGTCGCACGGCGCGCCGAGGTGATCGTGTGCTGCCTGCCCGACGCCACGGCATCCGACGCCGTGATCCGCGCGGTGGCCGCGACGGACGGCCGGCGCACCGGGCACCTCGTCGAGACGTCCACCATCGGGGTGGACGCCGCACGGGCGAACGACTCGGTTCTGACGGCGGCCGGGGTCGCCTATGTCGACGCTGCGGTCTCCGGCGGCGTCGCCGGGGCAAAGGCGAGGACGCTCTCGGTGATGTACGCCGGGCCGCAGCCGGCCTGCGACGTCGTGGAGCCGGTGCTGGCGGGGCTGAGTGACCGGCGACGCCGGGTGGGGGACCGGCCGGGCCTGGCGCAGGCGCTCAAGCTGGCGAACAACTTTCTCTCTGCGATGGCACTGGCGGCGACGAGCGAGGCCGTTGCATTCGGGACGTCGGTGGGCCTCGACATGGAGACGATGATCGACGTCCTCAACACATCGAGCGGGCAGAGTCAGGCCACGACCGACAAGTTCGCCAACCACGTGCTCACCGGCCGGTATGCGGCAGGCTTCACCAACTCGCTCATGTGCAAGGACCTGCAGCTGTATCTCGCGGCGGCCGAGACGGAGGGCTCGCCCACCTTGCTCGGTGAAGTCGCTGCGCTGGTGTGGGAGCGTTTCAGCGAGGCAGACCCCGGGGTCGACTTCACCAGGATCTACCCGTTCATCAGAGGAGACTGAGGCTGCCGCCGTTGCCCGGCGCCGGTGAGGACGTGCGCAGAGAGGAGACAGCTGTGGGGAAGCTCGACGGCAAGGTGGCCTTCATCACGGGTGCCGCTCGTGGACAAGGACGGAGTCACGCCGTGCGGCTCGCGGCCGAGGGCGCCGACATCATCGCGATCGACATCTGCCAGCAACTCCAATCCGTGGGCTACGCGATGTCCACGACGGCGGACCTCGAGCAAACCGCCAAAGAGGTGGAGGCCCACGGCCGGAAGATCGTGACCAGAGAGGCCGACGTCCGGGACTACAGAGCCCTGCGAGCTGCGCTCGAAGAGGGGATGGAGGAACTCGGGCCGGTGCAGATCGTCATCGCCAATGCCGGCATCGGGCCGGGTGGCATGGCCTCGTCCGATCAGCAGTGGGAGGAGGTGATCGGCGTGAACCTGACCGGGGTCTGGCACACCGGCCGAGCCGCCATCCCTGCCATGGTCAAGGCGGGGCACGGCGGCGCGATCGTGCTGACGAGCTCGACCGGAGGGTTGACCGGGGCGCCGATCGACGCAGCGGGCATGCTCGCGTACACGGCTGCGAAGCACGGCGTCATCGGCCTGACCCGCTCGTGGGCCAACTCGTTGGCTCCCCACTTCATCCGCGTCAACAGCGTCGCGCCGACGACCGTCCGCACCCCCATGGCGGGCGACGGGAACGTGGCCGAGATCATCGAACACGTGCCCCAACTGGCGGGCTCACTGCTCAATGCCATTCCGGTGGAGGCGGTCGACCCGATCGACGTCTCGAATGCCATCGCCTGGCTCGTGTCGGACGAGGCTCGCTACGTGACGGGGTCCGTCATCCCGGTCGACGCCGGCAACGTCAACCGCCGGTAAGTACAGGAGGGAAGCGCCATGACGGTAGAGGCAACCATCGAAGGGTTGCGGGGACGCCCGGGCGTGGGCGAGACGATCCCGATCATCGACCCGGTCACAGAACAGCCGATCGCCGAGTTCGCCGACGGCGGCGCCGCAGCCATCGACGACGCAGTCGCGCGGGCGCGGGAGACATTTGACGCAGGGGTGTGGCACCAAAAGCCGCAAGCCGAACAGGCCCAGGTGCTCTGGCGCGTCGCCGAGCTGCTCGCGGCGCGGGCGGACGAGCTGGCCCAGCTGGACTCCTTGAACACCGGCATGCCCCTGCCCCAGGCGCAGCGCAACATCGCAGCGGCCGTCGAGTTCTTCCGCTACTTCTCCGGCTGGTGCACCAAGATCAACGGGATCGCGCACGACGTGCGGATGTCGGGAGGGCTCTCGGGACTCGACGCGTCGGTGCACGCCTACACGATCAAAGAGCCCGTCGGCGTCGTCGGGCTCATCGTCCCGTGGAACGGGCCGGCGTTCAATGCCGCCGCCAAGCTCGCCCCGTCGCTCGCCGCCGGCTGCAGCAGCGTGCTCAAGCCGGCCGAGGAGACACCGCTCTCCGCGCTGGTCTTCGAGGAGGTCCTGGCCGAGGCAGGCGTGCCCGATGGCGTCGTCAACCTGGTCAATGGCTACGGGCACACCACCGGGCAGGCACTGATCGAGCACCCCGACGTCGACAAGATCGCGTTCACGGGATCCACGGAGGTCGGCAAGCTCATCGTGCAGGCCGCCGCGGGCAACCTCAAGCGGGTCATGCTCGAGCTGGGTGGGAAGTCACCGGTCCTCATCTACGACGACGCCGAGCTCGACAAGGCCGTTCCGGCCGCCGCGATGGGCATCTTCATCCACTCCGGGCAGGCGTGTGTCGCCGGCTCCCGGGTCTTCGTACAGCGCGGGGTGTACGACCAGGTGGTCGAAGGCATCGCAACACTGGGGACGAAGATCCGGCTCGGTGGCCCGAACGAGGGGAAGGTCCACAGCGGACCGATCATCAGCGAGCGCCAGCTGCACCGGGTCATGGGCTACATCGAAGAAGGCAAGCGCGACGGCGCCGAGGTGGTGATCGGCGGCCACCGCCTCGACCGCACGGGCTACTTCGTGCACCCGACGGTGCTGGCCGAGGTCCGCCAGGACATGCGGGTGTTCCAAGAGGAGATCTTCGGTCCGGTCGTGGCCGTCACGCCCTTCGATGACGACGACGAGGTGGTCGCCATGGCCAACGACTCGACCTACGGCCTCGCCGCGTCGGCGTGGACGCGGGACATCTCCCATGCGCACCGACTGGCCAAGCGTCTCGACGCGGGCACCGTGTCGATCAACTGCCAGATGATGTGGGACCCCGCCATGCCGTTCGGCGGGTTCAAGCAGTCGGGATGGGGCTACGAGAACGGACAGGACGGCATCGAGGGCTACCTCAAGAACAAGACCGTGTGGGCCCAGCTCTGACCGGCCGGGTGCGGCCGGGCCGGCAGCGGACGGAACGAGGCCCCGCCTCCCGTTGACGGCGGGAGGTCCCCGATGCTAAGCAGGTGCACAGCACATGCTGTGCGGTCGCACAACACGCGCTTGACCTCTGCCATCGCCGCCCGGTGTGCGGCGACGTCGACGAACGGAGCTGCCATGCCCGACTACGACTCGGTCGATTTCTTCGCCGACGAGTCCCTCCTCGAGGACCCCTACCCCTACTTCGACCACCTGCGCTCCAAGTGCCCGGTGGTCGGCACGCCGCACCACGGCGTGGTCGCCGTCTCGGGCTACGACGAGGCCTCCGAGGTCTACCTCAACACGGAGGACTTCTCCTCGTGCAACTCGGTGATCGGTCCCTTCGCCGCGTTCCCGGTCCCCCTCGAGGGTGACGATGTCGCGGACGTCATCGACACCTACCGCGACCAGCTCCCCATGAGCGAGCACATGGTGACGATGGACCCGCCGCTGCACACGCAGGAGCGTTCGTTGATCATGCGGCTGCTCACCCCGAAGCGCCTCAAGGAGAACGAGTCGTTCATGTGGGGCCTGGCCGACCGCCAGATCGACGAGTTC
>DATJTU010000052.1:0-6688 GCA_035503015.1 Acidimicrobiales bacterium
TTCATCGCTCGTCGCGGTGGCGGGCAGCATGACGCCACCGTGAGCGTCACACAGACCACGCTGGGCCAGATGGAACGCCAGGCCACGATCACCTGGTTCCAGTATTACTGGGACAAGCTGCGATCCATTACCCGGCTCCGCAGATAGCTATCTGCTCGCGTCGAAGGACGCCGCGGCAGCCTTTGCTTGCGCCGCAGCTTGCTCGGCTTGTTCCGCCGCCGTCCGCAGCCAGGTGACGTCGGGGCCTTCGGCCGCGGCCATGTCGGCAGAGCCGGTGCCCTGCCAGTGCAAACCAGCCAAACCGGCCGTCGTCGACGCCAACGAGCTTGCCGTTGCGTTCAGCTCGTCAGCCAGCGCGTCCCAGGCCTGCGCCGCTGCCAGCATGGGGCCGGCACCTGGTCCCGCATCCATACGGGCGCTGTTGATCTCCGGAGGAAGTGCGGCGAAGTCGTGATTCAGGCGTGCGATGTCGGCATTGAATGTCGCCGTCTCACGCTGCTCGTCCTTGGCCGTCGTCGACGACCTCGCCGCAGCCGCGGCATGACCGGAGGCGGGTGTCGAGCCGATCAGCAGAACGGAGCTGAGTACAAGGGCGAGTCCGGCCATCGCCCCGCGGCGCTTGTACGAAAGAGTGATGTGCATGCCGACGTCTCCCTTTTGGGTCTCTTGTCGACACGCCCCCGGCTCGCCTGTAGGCAAATCCGCTCCCGCCGCCGGCCGCTCATGCACCCACCTCGGCACCCCAGCCGCGGGGCTCGTACAGGTGCAGCATCGTGCCGGTCGAGTACGTCGTCGCAGCGAGGAGGTTGAGGTGCAAGGCGTCCGGGAGATCCGAGAAGATCGGCTCGCCACCGCCGTACGCGACGGGCTGGCGAATGAGGGCGTACTGATCGACGAGTCCGGCCCTGGTCAGTGACCGGGCGAAGCCGGCACCGCCCCAGGCGATGATCTCCCCGCCGGGTTGCTGCTTCAGTGCCTCGATTTCGGCCGTGAGGTCACCGCTCGCGATGGACGATTCGTGCCACGGCGCCTCTGTCAGCGTCGTGGAGAAGACGACCTTGGGAATATCGTTCATGGGAGCGGCGTAGTCCTCGGACGACGTCGGCCAGAACGACGCCATCTGCTCGTAGGTCACGCGGCCCATGATGTGGGTGCCGGCGCGTCGGATTCGATTCAGCTTCCACTGCTGCAGCTCGGCCGGCTCTGGCATGCCGCCGGCGTGCCCCTTCGGCCCGACGACGAAGCCATCGAGCGAAGCAGTCATGATCAGGACAACGTCTCGCATCGCACCACCCCTCCCGTCGCTCGGACTATACTGCACCGATCGGTGCACTGTCTACCTCCACCCTGGACCGCACGTTCTTCGCGCTGTCGGATCCAACCCGCCGGGGCATCTTGGAACGCCTCGGTCGTGGTCCCGCCACGCTCGGCGAACTGGCAGGCCCGTTCGGCTTGACCCTCAACGGGATCAAGAAGCACGTGGGCATTCTCGAAGAGGTCGACCTCGTCGCGACCGCCAAGATCGGGCGCACCAGACAATGCCGGCTCGGGCCTGCCGAGTTGCGCGACGTCACGAACTGGGTCGATGCACATCGCCGGACAGTCGAGGCCCGGCTCGACAGCTTCAGCGCGTTCGTTGACGAGCAGAAGGAGAGGGCCCGATGAGCGACGAGCTGCGATTCGAACGGCTGATCGATGCCCGACGCGAACTGGTCTTCGACCTGTTCACCACGCCCGGCGGACAGCACGCCTTTTACCAAGGCGGCGAGCCCGATTGGGTGGTCCGGTCCGAATGCGACCTTTGCGTTGGGGGCGTGTGGACGGTCGAGTTCGGTCCCACGGAAGATGAGATGTACCGACACCGGAATGTCTTCAGCCTGATCGACCGCCCGCGGGGAATCCATTTCACGACGACCGAGACACGACTCGACGGATGGAGCTTCGAGTACGAGACCGAGATCCTCTTCGACGAGCGCGGCGCCCAGACGATGATGACGGTCGTGCAAAGGGGTTTCCCGACGGAAGAGCTCCGGAGCGAGCACACGCGTGGCTTGCCCGGAGCCTTCGCCCAGTTCGAAGGGTTCGTGCGTTCCCGGAGGTAGCGTTTCACGCATGACGACGCTGATCGTCGCGACCGACGGCTCCGACCTCGCGGTGCAAGCCGCTGCGGCGGGCCTCGCGCTGGCGAAGCCGGCGGACAGCGTGCTGCTGGTTTCGGTGGCGGACATCATCGATCCCTCCCTCGCGGAGGATGCGACTGGCCACGCCGCGTCGAGCATGACGCCGCAGGACGTCGAGGAGAACCACCGGGAAGTGAGGGCGGCGGGTCGTGCTGCAGTCGATGCGACGGCGGCGGCGCTCCGCACCAAGGCTCCGTCGGTCGAGCTCGAGTCGCAGGTGATCGACGGCGAGCCGGGTCCCGCGTTGTGCCGCCTGGCGGCGGACGTGAACGCGTCGGCGATCATCGTCGGATCGCGTGGCCGAGGAGGCTTGAAGCGCGCCCTACTCGGATCGGTCTCGGACTACGTCGTCCGGAACGCGCCCTGCACGGTGATCGTGTCGCGAGGGGAATGAAGAAGTCGAGGCCCGGCGAACGAGCTCATGTGCCGCCGAGAAGCCGACGAGCTTCTTCCAGCCGCTCCGGGACCACGCGCCACCAGGTCCACTTGCCCCGTCGTTCACCGGCGATCAGGCCGGCATCGGCGAGGATGCGGGTGTGGTGCGAGATAGTCGGCTGACTCTTGCCCAACGGGCTCTCGAGGTTGCAGCTGCACACCTCGCCTTCGGCGGCGACGATCGATAACAGGCGCAAACGGATGGGGTCGCCCAGGGCGGCCAGAACAGGCGCAGCCCGCTCCGCCTCACGCTGGCTGAGTGGCACCTTCGTCAAGGGTGCACAACAGATAGCCGTGCTCCCGGCTCTTGCCTTCACGGCGGTCTTGACGGGCATCAGACCCCTCCCATTGACAGATGTCGATGTGATAAGGATACAATCCATCGACATACGTCGATCTATCGGGGAGGCACCATGTCCCGTGTGCAACTAGCCCTCAACGTCTCCGACCTCGAGGCGGCCGTTGAGTTCTATTCCAGGCTCTTCGGCACCGCACCGGCCAAACGCCATGCTGACTACGCCAATTTCGCCATCGCAGACCCACCGCTGAAACTCGTGCTGATCGAGATTCCCGGCGACCGCGCCGGTGGCATCACCGGGGCGCTCAACCACCTCGGGATCGAAGTAGAGACCCCCGCAGAGGTCGCGACGGCAACGTCGCGCCTTTCGGGAGACGGGCTCCAGACGAGCGAGCAGGCAGCGACGACGTGTTGCTATGCCGTGCAGGACAAAGTGTGGGTCGAAGACCCAGACGGTGCACCGTGGGAGGTCTACGCGGTCCTGGCCGACGCACCGGTCGAGACCGGAATAGGGGGAGACGGGACCTGCTGCGCGGTCGAGGACGCCGCGCCCTGCTGCTGAGACTCGGTGCGCGACGTCCACATCTGGCGACGACTGCTGGCCGAATTCTTGGGCAGCGCGTTCCTCGCCGCCATCGTCATCGGCTCCGGTATCGCAGCCCAACAGCTCTCGCCCGGCAATACCGGCCTGCAGCTCTTCGAGAACGCGGCGGCAACAGCGACCGGGCTCTTCGCCATCATTTTGATGTTCGGCCCGGTGTCGGGCGGCCATTTCAATCCGGTGGTGTCGTTCGTCGACGCGGCGTTCGGTGGGTTGTCGTGGCGAGATGCCTCGGCGTACCTCCCGGCTCAGCTCTTCGGTTGCATCTTCGGGGCTGTCGTCGCCAACGCGATGTTCTCCAAAGCTGCCATCGAGATCTCCACCAAGCACCGTGCATCGCCGGCACACTTCCTCTCCGAGATCGTCGCCACGTTGGGACTCCTGTTGGTGATCTTCGCCCTCGCCCGTTCGGACCGGTCGCGCAGCGCCGCGGCAGCGGTGGGTGCCTACGTCGGTGCGGCCTACTTCTTCACGAGTTCGACGAGCTTCGCCAACCCCGCCATCACGGTCGGGAGGATGTTCTCGGACACGTTCGCCGGGATCGCGCCATCATCGGCTCCGAGCTTCATCGGAGCCCAGATCGTCGGAGCCCTCGTCGCCGTGGCTGTCATCGCAGCGCTCTATCCGAACATGACACCCGCCCAGGCGAGTGACATCGTGGTTTCGCACGACGACCGAGTGACAGCTGACCCGCACGGACGGGTGTCCGGGTGAGCGGGCGTCGGCCTGTGGTGCTCTTCCTCTGTGTGCACAACGCGGGGCGATCGCAGATGGCGGCAGCCCTGCTGGCCCGTCAAGCAGGCAACGACATCGTGGTGTGCTCGGCAGGGTCCGATCCCGCCGAAGTGCTCAACCCGGCAGTCGTGCGGGCGATGGCCGAGGTGGGAATCGACATTTCCGATGAAGAGCCGACGAAGCTGACAGTGGCCATGGCGGAAGAGGCCGACGTCGTTGTGACGATGGGATGTGGCGACGCGTGCCCCGTCTTCCCGGGCAAGCGTTACGTGGACTGGGACCTGCCTGACCCTGCAGGGAAGGCCATCTCGGACGTGAGGTCCATTCGCGACGACATCACTGCCCGGGTCAGTGCTCTCGCGAAAGAACTACGAGCCAACTGAGACGTCAAGCTCTGGCGCCTACCGGCTCCCCTACGTCGTTGCCTCCTTGAGCCCCGCTACGTTCTGCGCCGTCGAGGACACCTGGTCGAGATGGATGCCCACCTCGAGAGGGAGCGTCGAGCGCGCGGGGACCGAATGGGTGCCGAGCTGCCCGGCCGCGTTGTCGCCCCAGGCCCACAGCCGTCCGGTCGAATCGATGGCGTAGCTGGCGTACCCGCCCGAGTTCACCTTGACGAACCTCACGCCCTTCGGGACGTGGACGTGGGCGGGCAGCGGCGAGTCCACGTGCGATCCGATCCCGAGCTGTCCCCTGTCGTTGTTCCCCCATGTCCACACCTCGCCGTTGCGGAGGATGGCGATGGTCTGTCCGTTCTTCGGCCCGCTCCCGCCCTGGAACACCTGCGAGACCGCGTCCGAAAGGTCGACCTTGACCGGCACGGCGCTGTTCGCCGTCGACCCGTTGCCGAGCTGCCCCGCCTCGTTGTAGCCCCAGTTGTAGTAGTCGCCGTTGGCCAGGAGCGCGCCGGACCCCTCCCACGACGAGGTGAGCGCCGTGACCTTCACACCGCTCGGCAGGCCGACGACCGGCGTCGGCGTGTCGGCAGAGGCGGTGGAGCCGTTGCCGAGCTCGCCCGCGTCGCCGCTGCCGCAGGCGTAGACGGTCCCCCGCGAGTCGAACAAGGCGTGAGTGCGGGCACCGGTCGCCTGCGTCACTTCCGAGAGCGGCAACTGCTGGGGCCGGCTGTGGATGAGGCCCGACAGGCAGAGGTCGTTGGCGCCGTTGAAGCCCCAGCCCCAGACGTGCCCACTCGAGTCGATGGCCAGGCCGCCGTCGAAGGGCATCGGGTTCGGCAGCGACGTGATCGTGACGCCGGCGGGGAAGTCGACCTTGACCGCCTTCGTCTCGTACGGGGTCGTCTGACCGTCGCCCAGCTCGCCGTAGCTGTTGACGCCCCACGCGTACACCGCGCCGGTCGAGGTGAGGGCGTACCCGTCCGAGTTCGACGTTGCGATGGACGTCACGTCGTGGGGCAGGTCGGCGATCGCAGTCGGGCTGTCGAGCTCCAGCTGGGTGATGGCGCCCGCGTTGCCGACGACGCCCCAGCGGTAGGCCGTCGAGCGCGACGTGGCGCCCTGGGAGGAGGCAGGACTGCTCGAACCGCCGCACGCCGCCAACACCACCGCCAGCGCGGCGGCAGCGACGAGCCCGCCAGCGACGGGTGCGAGGGAGCGGCGCCGGCCGCCAGCGTCAGTGAGAAGGGTTCGGTTCATCGGGATCGTCGTGCTCGGCTGTCTGCCAAGCATGACAATCCTTGACCATCAGGTGTGAGCAGGGTGTGAGCAAAGGGTCAGGGTCCGACCGTCGCCGCCACCGCGTCGAGCGCCGCGTCGTCCACCTCGAGCAGCGAGGCCACCACCAGATCGGCCAGGCCGAACGCGGCCTGCGACCCCTCCCCCGCTTCGGGCACCGCGATGCAGGCCATGGACGCCGCCTTCGCCGCCACGACGCCCGCCGGCGCGTCCTCCCACACGAGGCAGCGCCGGCGCTCGACGCCCAGGCGCGACGCGGCAGAGAGGAACACGGCGGGGTGCGGCTTGCCGTACTGCTCCTCCTCGGCCGAGTGGATCACGCCGAAACGGCCCCGAAGGTCGAAGTGCACCAGCGCCGTCTCGATCAGGCGGTACTCCGACGACGAGGCCACCGCCAGCGGCCAGCCCCGGTCCGCACACAGGTCGATGGCGTGCTCGGCGCCGGGCTTGAGCACCCCCTTGGTCACGATGAGCTCGATCACACGGTCGACGATCGTGACTGCCAGCTCGTCGGGCGTCGGGCCCGCCCATGGATACAGCCCGAACCAGTGCCGCGTCACCTCGTTGACGAACATCCCCTTCGTCGTGCGGCACCCGTCAGCCGACAGCGGCACGCCGAGCGCACCGAGGATCTCTATCTCGGCCTCGTGCCAGAGCACCTCGGAGTCGACCAGCAACCCGTCCATGTCGAAGATGGACGCGGCGAGACCCGGTGGCACCGGGTGCGGCGAGGTCAAGCGCTGAG
>DATJTU010000053.1:0-2220 GCA_035503015.1 Acidimicrobiales bacterium
GGTCACCACGTCGCGCAGCGCGAGCTCGCCCTCGTGCTCCCACGGTCGGCGCTGCACGGCACCGAAGGCGAGGATCCCAGCCTGCCCGGGATTCAAAATGGGGACGCCGCCGTCGACGCCGAACACCCCGACGTTCGTCACGGTGAACGTTCCGCCGCGCAGTTCCTCGGGTGTGCACGCGTCGGCGCGAGCGCGCGCGGTCAGCGTGCCGAGGGCGGTCACGAGCTCGCGGAACCCGCACCCGTGCGCGTCGCGGATGGCCGGCACGACGAGCCCGCGTGGTCCGGCGACGGCAATCCCGAGATCGACGTAGTGCTTGGTGACGATCTCGGTCGTCACCTCGTCCCAGGACGAGTTGAGTGCGGGGTGTTCGGCCAGGGCGAGCACCACGGCGCGAGCGACGACCGCGAGTGGCGTCACGTTGAGCCCCTCGAAACGACGGTTCTCGCGCAGGCGCGTCACCAGCTGCATCGTGGCCGTCACGTCCACCGTGAGGAACACGCTCGCCTGCGGCGCGGTCGCGACGCTCGTCACCATTGCCTCGGCCATGCGCTTGCGGACGCCGCGCACTGGCTCGCGCGTCTCGCGCGCGGGCGTGGCGGTGGTCACTCCGTCTCGCGACGCCGGCTCGTCGACGCCGCCCGCAGCAGCGGGGTCCTGGCCGGCCGATGACAACCCGGCCGCGGCAAGATGCGCGGCGAGGTCCTCGCGGGTGATCACCCCACCGGGTCCGTGCCCGGTCACCTCGGTCAGGTCGACCCCACGCTGGCGGGCCATGAAGCGGACCGGGGGCGCCGCGAGGGGACGGGCGCTCGCCGGTGCGGGAGACGTCGAGGGCACGTGGCCGCGCTCGCGCTCGGTGCGGCGGCGGCGCCCGCGCCGGCGACTCGCTTGGGGCGCGCGCGGCCCGTACCCGACCAGCGTCGGGACGGGCGCGGCGTCGTCGTCCTCGGCGCGGTCGTGGCGCACTTCCCCACCGCCCGTCGTTTCGTCGCAGGCGACCTCCAGGGTGACGAGCGGCGCGCCCACCGCCACGGTCTCACCGGCCTCCGCCAGCACCGCGCGCACCCGCCCGGCACACGGGCTCGGCAGCTCCACGACGGCCTTCTCGGTCTCCACCTCGACCAGGACCTGGTTGAGCACGACCTCGTCGCCCGGCGCCACGCGCCACCGCACCACCTCGGCCTCGGTCAGCCCCTCCCCCAGGTCGGGGAGGCGGAAATGGCGCGCCTCGACCAGGGTGCTCATCCCGCCAGGCTCCGGTCGACCTCGTGCAGGACGCGGTCCGCGTCGGGCAGGTAGTGACCTTCGAGGCGCGAGGGCGGGTACGGGGTGGCGAACGCCCCCACGCGCCGCACCGGCGACTCGAGCACATAAAAGCAGCGCTCCGAGATGCGGGCGGCGATCTCGGCGCCGAGCCCGCAGAAGGCCGGGGCCTCGTGGGCCACGACCAGGCGTCCGGTCTTGCGCACCGACGCCTCGACCGTGTCGAAGTCGATTGGCGACAGCGACCGCAGGTCGATCACCTCGAGCGACGTGCCTTCCTCGTGCGCGATGGCGGCGGCGTCGAGCGCCGTCGCGACCATGGCGCCGTAGGCGACGACGGTGACGTCGGAACCCTCGGCCAGCACGCGGGCGCGGTGCAGCGGTTCGCTGCCGGGCGCGGCCACGTCGACCGCCCCCTTGTCCCAGTACCGGCGCTTGGGCTCGAAGAAGACGACCGGGTCGTCGGACTCGATGGCCTGCATGATCATCCGATGGCCGTCGGCCGGGTTGCTGGGTGACACGACGCGCAGGCCCGCCGTGTGGGCGAAGTACGCCTCGGGCGACTCGGAGTGGTGCTCGACGGCGCCGATCCCGCCGCCGAAGGGGATCCGGATGGTCACCGGCATCGCGACGCGTCCGTTGGTGCGATAGCGCAGCTTGGCCAGCTGGGAGACGATCTGGTCGAAGGCCGGGTAGACGAAGCCGTCGAACTGGATCTCGCACACCGGCCGGTACCCCCGCATGGCCAGGCCGACGGCGGTCCCGATGACGCCCGACTCCGCGAGCGGGGTGTCGATGACGCGGCGGTCGCCGAAGTCGCGCTGCAGCCCTTCGGTCACCCGGAAGACGCCGCCCAACTTCCCGATGTCCTCGCCCAGCAACACGACCTTCGGGTCTCGCTCCATGGCCCCCCGCAAGCCCGCGTTCAACGCCTTCCCGAGCGACATGGTGGCG
>DATJTU010000054.1:0-7383 GCA_035503015.1 Acidimicrobiales bacterium
ATAGATGCACACGTTCGGTGACACGAGGCACCAAGAGCCCTGGGTCGCCGCTACCGCCTCTACTGGGTCGAAGGGCCCCCAGTGTTACAAGTGTCGGCCCGTTCCTCCAGCCGGGTGACCGAAAAAGCGCGAACGATGTGACCGAAGGGCTCCAACGTTGTGAATTCCCTGTGACCGGACCGTGTGCGAGCGGCGCCACTGGGCGTACGGCGGCGGTGGGATCCGACTCCTGGACCCCAAGGCGGGGGTGAGAGCCCCCGGCGGGGCAATCCGACCCGTCCGCGGACGCGACAGTCCAGCTAGGGAGGGGGATTCGTCGACGTCAGCGGCGAAGGGTTGGCGACACTGCCGGCTCGCAATCCGTCGCCGGCGTCGCCCCGCGCGCCCTCTTCGGCAGGTCGGCGCGCTCCCCGGTCGCCCGCAACGCCAGCCCCGGGAGCACCCCCACGCCACGCGCCAGCCGCGGCGCCAGCGCTGGATTCTGGACCACTCGCCACGCGAACTCGACCCCGAGGCGCTCGACGAGGGGGGGCGGCGCCTGGCAGACGCCGGCCGCGGTGTCGACCGCACCGCCGACCGAGACATAGACGGCCGGGTGGAGACGCGCCAGGGCAGCTGCCCACAGGTCCTGCTTGGGCGAGCCGAGGGCCACCAGGACGAGCTGGGCCCCTGCGGCGCGCAGTGCCGCTGCGACCTCGTCGACGGCCTCGTGGCACGGGTTCGTCTCGAAGCGCCCGGGGACGAGCGTCCACTCGGGGCACTGGTCGGCAATGCGGACGTGGGTCTCGTCAGCGCCGCCGACGACCGCGACGCGGACACCGCGCAGGAGCTGGCCTCCGTGCACTCGCTCGACGAGCTCGCGTCCGGTCATCCGTGAGACGCGGCCCCACCCTGCCGTCGCGAGCAGGAGGCCGACCCCGTTGCCGTCGAGGAGCACGACCGACGCGGCGTCCAGACAGCGCCGGTACCGATCGTCGTGCAGATAGAGGTAGGCCTGGTAGGGCGCGACGGTGCAGACGGTCGCAGCCTCGCCGGCGTCGATCGTCTCGCGGGCCCACTGCTCGACGGCGTCCCAGTCGGTGAGCGACACAGGGATGCCCGCGACGCGGATCGGCTCGACGCCACCGCGGCCGGGCGCGGGGTCGGTACTGGCGAGCTCGAGGTGTGCGCGCAGCGTGTCGAGCTGCTCGAGCCAGCGGTCGTCCTGCAACCGGCGGGCCGCTGGCGCCTGACGACGGAGCTCGGCGTGCCCCCGCACGGACTCGCGCAGACCCCGGGCGAGGTCCAACGGGTTGTTCGCGACGGGCACCGCGTAGGGGAACAGCTCTTTCAGTCCGGGCCAGTCGCTGAGCACCAAGGGACGCCCCGCGTAGACGGCCTCGTACGCCGCCCGCATGACCGACGTGGGTTCGGTGCTCAAGGTGACCAGGACGTCGGCTTCCTCGACTGCGTCGGCATAGTCGTCCGGGCCCAAGAATCCGGTGAGGGTGACGTTCGGCGCGAGGTCGTCTAGCAGGCCGGGAGCGGCCCGCCGGGGATCACCCGTGACGCGGACGTCGAGTTCGGGGCAGAGCCGTGCCGCGTCGAGGAACGCGTCCACCGGCTCGTCCCCGCCGAAGGTGCCGACGAAGAGGACGACCGGCCTCGCTGCGGGAGCCTGGGCCGGGGTGACCGACCACAGCGGCGGTGCTTCGTGTAGGACCAACCCGTCGGCGCCCCATGCCGCAAGATGTTCGACCCAGTCAGGGTCGGTCACCATCGTCGCCGTCACTCGACGCGCCAACCACCGGTGCGCCGACTGCAGACGTCCCGACACGCGGTCGCCCTGGGCCCCGAAGGCCCCCGGATGGCTGTCGAGCACCAGCGGAACCCGGGCCAGCGTGGCGTAGGCCCACGCCACGTAGCCCGCGAGGAGCGGCGGGTTGGTGACGATGACAGCACGGGGCTTGCGGCGCATGAGATAGCGGGCCGTCGCGAACGCACTGACCGCGTACCGCAGCGGCACCAGCGGGCGACGCCGGAGGCGTTCGTCGAAGAGACAGTAGGACTCGCCTCCGAGTGCGGCTGCGATCTCGGCGGAGCGACCAGCGATCGGCGTCCATGCGACGAAGGACAGCGGCCGCGCGTGATCGCCGTCGCGCGCGGCCCGCGCGTCGCCCGCGTCCCGCGCGTCGCCCGCGTCCCGCGTGTCGCCCGTGTCCCGCGCGTCGCCGTTGCTACTGGCGTTGAAGGGCCGCGCGCCGTTCGTCCGCGCGAACCGCCACCGGGCGCGACCGACGCGACGCGTCGTCGATTCTCTCAGGTACCCCCCAGTCGGCACACAGAAGACGTACCACCGATCGCCCCTTCGATCAACCGGTGAACAACCGATCGCCTGTTCGAACAACGGGTGAACAACGGGACGGCAATGCGGCCGGATGGATGCGCCGCGGACCTCGGCGCGTGCCCGGAGCGGGATTCGAACCCGCACGCCCTTTCGGACAGCGGCTTTTGAGGCCGCCGCGTCTGCCGTTCCGCCATCCGGGCTGGAACGCCTGAGCGTACAAGGCCCGATCTACCGTGACGGGATGGCCGATCCCCGGGCACCCCTCGCGTTGCGGCTGGCCGGCATCGAGTTGGTGCGGGCCGACATCCCGTTCCGCGGCGGCATCGCCACCGCGGCCGGGACCCACCGCCGCCGCCCCGTCCTCTTCGTCCGCGTCGCCACCGACGAGGGGGAGGGCTGGGGCGAGTGCGCAGCCCTGGCCGAGGGGACGAGCGTCGACCCGCCGCTGGCCGCGGTCGAGCGCGCCGCGGCGGACGCCGCCGTGCCGCGCCTCGTCGCCGCCGCGGCGGCCCGAGAAGGCCGTCTCCCGAGTGCACCCGCCGTGCCACAGCTCTTCGGGACCTCGCCGATCGACCGCACCCTCGCGGCGGCGTTCGAGATGGCGGTAACCGACGCCGAATTGCGGGCCGAGGGTCGCTCGCTCGCGCAGTCGCTCGACGTGACCGAGGGCTTCGGGGCCCTGCCGGTCGGTGCGGTCGTGGGGATCCCGGCGGGCCACGACGTCGGGGTGCTCCTCGCCGAGGTCGCCCAGGCCGTCGCCACCGGCGCTGCACGGGTGCGCCTGAAGGTCGAACCGGGGTGGGACCTCGAGCCGGTGCGGGCGGTTCGTGCCGCGTATCCGGACCTCTCGCTGCAGGTCGACGCGAACGGCTCCTACAGCCCCGAGGACGCGGTCGCCCGCCTGAGCCCGCTCGCCGACGCCGAGATCGTCTGCGTCGAGCAGCCGCTCCCGCCGGCCGACCTGATCGCGCACGCGCAGCTGGCGGACCAGCTGCCCGTGCCGATCTGTCTCGACGAGTCGCTGTCCTCCCCGCGTCGGGTGCAGGACGCATTGCGCAACGGTGCGTGCGCGATCGCCTGCCTCAAGCCCGCCCGCCTCGGCGGCGTGCGCGCCACCCGGGCTGCGCATGCCGCGTGCACCGCGGCCGGCGTGCCCGTGTTCGTCGGCGGGTTCTTCGAGGCGGGGCTCGGACGGGCGGCCAACCTGGCCCTCGCGGCGCGACTCAACCAGGATGCGACCGGTCTGGTCGGCGACCTCAGCGCACCCACGGACTATCTCTCGGTGGACCCGTGCGGGTACCCGCCCGTCGTCAACGGCTGGGTGAGCGTGCCCGCAGATCCGGGGGTCGGGCGGCGGCCTGATCGGGCCGTGCTGGGTGACCTCGATGTGCGGCGCCGCTGGTACCCGGCCACCTACACTTGACCCCCCATGCATCGCGTCCTGTTGGAACGACGCATCAAAGACGTCCACGCCCGCCTGGTGCAGGCGCGGGACGAGCTTGCCGTGCTCGACGAGCAGCTCACGGTCGTCCAGGAGTCGGCCGACGAGGCGCGCGTGCGCGCATTGGTCTCGGAGACGCCGTTGGCCACCCAGGAGCACAACGAAGCGGCACGCCATGCCGACGCGATGGTGCGCGCGCGTGACGCATTGCGCAAGAGCGTCGCCGACCTCGAGCGCCGCCAGGACGAGCTCCTGGCTGCGGTGGCCACCGGGAAGTGACGCCGTGACATCGGAGCAGGCTGCTACCGGCGATCGGGTGGCGAAGGCCGCGAAGACGGGGGAGGGGACCGGCCCGCTGGCCCGCGTCATCATCGCCGAGGACGAGGCGATCGTCCGGCTCGATCTGAAGGAGATCCTCCTCTCCGCCGGCTACGAGGTCGTGGGGGAGACCGGCCGGGGTGACGAGGCGGTGCAGATGGTCGAGGAGCACCAACCCGACCTCGCCATCCTCGACGTGAAGATGCCGGGCATGGACGGGATCCGCGCCGCGCGCGAGATCACGGCGCGCCACCAGGTCGTGGTCCTGCTGCTCACCGCGTTCAGCCAGCGCGACCTGATCGAGGAGGCACGCGACTCCGGTGTTGCCGCGTACCTGGTGAAGCCGTTCCAGCCCCGCGAGCTCCTCCCGGCCATCGCCGACGTCCTGGCCAAGGCACGCCAGGACTGGGCGATCGAGGCGGAGCAGTCCGCCGACGGCGCAGAGGACAAGATCGCCACCCGCCGTGTCGTGGACGAGGCCAAGCAGGTCCTGATGGACCGGGACGGACTGCCGGAGAACGAGGCGTTCGGCTTCATCCAGCGCACCGCCATGCAGACCCGCGCCCGCATGCGCGACGTCGCGCAGCAGGTCGTCGACGGCACCCTGACCCCGTAACGACCCGGGCCACGCCGTCGCGGCCGGCGCACCGGCACACCCGCACGCGTCGCCGCGCCCGTCACGCCGACCCCGTAGTGTCGGCTTGATGGCCGCAGCCCCAGCCACCACGTCCACCGGCTCCACCACGGCCCCCGCGGACGCAACCGACGGAACCGCCGACGGCCGGCGCACCGGGCCGCTCCTCCTGCTCGATGGCATGTCGCTCGCGTTCCGCGCCTACTTCGCGCTCCCCGACACGCTGGCGACCACCCAGGGCGTCGTGACCAACGCGGTGCACGGCTTCACCTCGATGGTGGTGTACCTCGTGCGCGAGCAGCGACCCTCGTCGCTCGCGGTCGCCTTCGACGCGCCGGGGGCCACGTTCCGTGACGAGATCCTCGAGGACTACAAGGCGGGACGGGCCGAGACGCCGTGGCTGTTGCCGCCGCAGTTCGACATGATCCGCGACGTGATGGCCGCGCTGGCCATCCCGGTCGTCGAGGCGCCCGGCTTCGAAGCCGACGACGTGATCGCGACGCTGGCGACCGAGGCGGTGGCGCGCCAGTGCGAGGTCGTGATCGTGACGGGGGACCGCGACAGCTACCAACTCGTCGAGGATCCCTACGTGCGGGTGCTCTACAACAAGCGCGGGGTCAGCGACTACACGCTCTACGACGAGGCGGGGATCCAGGAGCGGACCGGCGTCCCCCCGTCGCAGTACGTGCTCCTGGCCTCCTTGCGCGGTGACCCTTCCGACAACCTGCCGGGCGTCCCCGGCGTGGGCGAGAAGACCGCCGCCAAGCTCTTGAACAAGTACGGCGACCTCGACGGCATCTTCAGCCACCTCGAGGAGCAGACGCCCAAGCTGCGCGAGAACCTCACTGCCAGCGAGGACCTGGTGCGCTCCAACGCCCGCATCATCCCGCTCGTGCGCGACGTGCCGCTCGACGTCGAGGTGTCCGACCTGACCCTCGGGGACTGGGACCGCACGTCGGCCGAGGCCACCTTCGACCGCTACGAGATGAAGACGGTGTGGCACCGGGTCGAGGAGCTGCTCGACGCGGGAGCGCTGGGTGACCCCGCGCCAGGGAGCGCGTCGCCGGCTGCGTCCGCGTCGGGCAGGGCCGCCTCTGCTTCGGCCCCCGACGGCGCGGCGGCCGCACCGCTTCCCGCCCTCGAGGTCCGCGACGTCTCGATCCCGTCGACGGCGAGCGAGGCCACCAAGCAGCTGACCGAGCTGGGCACCGGTGGCGTCGCCGTCGCGGCGCGCTGGAACGGGATCCCCGGGCGCAGCGAGCTGCTGGGGCTGCTGGTGCTGGCGGCCGACGGTGACGAGGCCGGGCTCGGCGTCTTCGTGCCGGGCGAGCTGCTCGGCGCGGCGTCGGTTGCAAAGAAGCTGAATGCGGTGTTGGCGCGGCCGGTGGTCGGGCACAACGTCAAGGAGGCCATGCGCTCGCTCCTCCCGTTGGGCATCGACCTCACCGGGCTCGAGATGGACACGGGCGTCGCCGCCTACCTGCTGGACGCGTCGACGGGCGAGTACGAGCTGGCACATCTGCGCGAGCAGACGGGCCAGCTCTCGCTCGACATCGCCGAGCCGGGGGAGACCGAGCGCGACCTGGCGCAGGAGGCGGCGGGCGAAGCCGCCGACGTCGTCGGGATGGCGGCGGGGTTCCGTCGCCGGCTCGAGAGTGAGGCGATGGTCCCGCTGCACGACGACATCGAGACGCCGCTCGTGCGCGTGCTGGCCAAGATGGAGGTGGCGGGCATCGGCGTCGACCGGGCCGAGCTGCAGAGCATCGCGGACTCGCTCAAGGACTCGGTCGCCGAGTTGCAGGAGCAGGTCCAGAGCCTGGCCGGCCACGAGTTCAACGTGAACTCCACGCCGCAGCTGCGCACGGTGCTCTACGACGAGCTCGGCCTCACCCCGGGGAAGAAGACCAAGACCGGCTTCTCCACCGACGCGCGCACCCTCGAGAGCCTGCGCGACGCCCACCCGATCGTCGAGGCGCTGCTGAACTACCGCGAGGTCGAGAAGCTGCGCTCGACCTACGGCGAGAGCCTGTTGGCCGAGGTGCAGCCCGACGGCCGTATCCACGCCTCCTTCGGCCAGACCGTCGCGCGCACGGGTCGCATCTCCTCGGACCGGCCCAACCTGCACAACATCCCCGTGCGCACCGAGCTCGGCAAGCAGTTCCGCCGCGCCTTCGTGCCGGCGCCGGGTTCCACCTTCTTGGTGGCGGACTACGACCAGGTCGAGCTCCGCTGCATCGCGCACCTCTCGGCGGACCCGGGCCTGATCGACGCGCTGACCTCGGGGGCCGACGTGCACCGGACGGTGGCGGCGGCGGTGTACGGCATCCCGACCGACGAGGTCACCCACACCCAGCGCGAGTTCTGCAAGATGGTCTCCTACGGCCTCGCCTACGGCATGGAGGCCTACGGGCTGAGCCAGCGCCTGGGGATCCCCGTCGAAGAGGCGGCCGCCATCATGGAGAGCTACTTCGGCGCCTTCCCCATGGTGCGCCAGTACATGGACGCCACCGTCGCCGACGCCAAGATCCGCGGTGCGACGCGCACGATCTTCGGGCGCATCCGCCCGCTGCCCGACCTCCACGCGGCGAACTACCGCGTGCGCCAGCAGGCCGAGCGCCAGGCGATGAACGCGGGGATCCAGGGGCTGGCCGCGGACATCTTCAA
>DATJTU010000055.1:0-5045 GCA_035503015.1 Acidimicrobiales bacterium
GACTGGCCATGGACGAGCTGGTCGTCTGCCGCGCGAGAGTAGCCGATCGGCTAGTCAACGACAACCATGCGGCTAGCGTCACGTCTCATGGGCTTCCGACGACGACGCCGCCGCCGGTGCACAGGGGCGTGACTCCGGCGAAGGCGGCGCAGGTCCCCCGCCTGGGGACGACGGCGTACAGCGCGGCGCAGACACGCGTGGTGCTCGCCGCGCTGGACCTCTTCGCGCAGCACGGCGTCAGCGGCACCTCGCTGCAGATGATCGCCGACGCCATCGGGGTGACGAAGGCGGCCGTGTACCACCAGTTCAAGACGAAAGAGGCCATCGTCGTGGCGGCCGTCGACGTGGACCTCAGCTCCCTCGAACCTGCGCTCGAGGACGCCGAGGCGCCGGACGCCGGACCGGACGCGCTCGAGACCCTGCTCGGCCGCGTCGTCGACGCTGCCGTGGGTCGGCGGCGCATGGTCGGCAACATCCTCTACGACCCGGTCATCGTCCGTCTGTTGGCGGAGCACGCGCCCTTCCAGCAGTTCATGGGCCGGTTGTTCCGTGCGTTGCTGCGCGGACGATCGGACGCCGACGCCCGGATGCGGGTCGCGATGGCGGCGTCCGCGATCGGCGGCGCCGTCACCCATCCACTGGTGGCCGACCTCGACGACGCCGCGCTCCGAGCCGGCATCCTCGAGCTGACGGAGCGATTCCTCGACCTCGACGTCTGATCCGGGCTCAGCGGCGCCGGATCCCCAGCGCGACCGTCCAGTAAGGCGGACGCCGCCCCTTGCGGCGCGGAGGTCGCGCCTGCGACTAGGTCGGGTTGACCTTGCCGAGCGCGCGGAACCAGGTCAGCGTGTCGGCCAGCCCTTCGTCGAGCGAGATGGGGCTGTACCCGAGACGCTTGTACGTCTTGGAGTCCTCGAGGGTCTTGCGCCCGGGCGCCTGCTTCGCCGCCTTCTTGGCGATCGCGATCAAAGTGGGACCGAAGACCTCGAGCAGCTCGGGGTCGTCGGAGGGATCGACGTCGATGACCTCGCGGTCGATGCCCGCCAGCTTGCACATGCGGGTGGCCGCATCGGCGGTGCTCACCACGTCCTCGGGCCGCCCGTCGAGCATGTAGCGCTCGCCCGCGACGCCCTTGTCGAGCGCGAGGATGCAGCCGCGCGCGATGTCCTCGCCGTAGACCCAGCTGACCGGGAACTTGAGGTAGCGCTCGATGCGCCCCCGGGCCGCCGACAGCAACACCCTGTTGAAGCTCGTCATGCCGAGCGCGTTGCTGGCCACCGGCGACGGACCGAAGATCGCGCCGGGATGGGCGCTGACCACGTCCCTGCCGTTGGCGGCGCGGGCCATCGCATCGTTGAAGGCCGCCATCTTCGTCAACGTGTAGGGGTCCTGGCTCGGGTTCTTGGTGACCGGTGCGTCCTCGCGGTCGAGCCCGCCGGCCGTGTCGAAGAAGGTCCCCGTGCTGACGGCGACGACCCGGCCCATGTCGACGGCCTCCGCCGCGTCCAGGACGTTCTTCGTGCCCCGGACGTTGACCGCCTCGAAGTCGGCCATGTTCTGGCTCGCGCCACCGAGCAGCGCCGCACAGTGGATGGCAGCATCGCTGCCTCTCGCCGCCCGGAGCACGTCCTCGGCGTCGGTCACGTCTCCGGTGACGACCTCGGCCCCGAGGTCGCTGAGCGGCGCCGTGTCCGCGGTCGCGCGAGCGAGCGCACGGACGCGGTCGCCGCGTTCGACGAGTTGCTTGCAGACGTTGGCCCCGGCCAGGCCGGTCGCCCCAGTGACCAGGACGGTCTGGCTCATGCCGTCGCGCGTACGGGCGGCTCGGAGATGGCGGAGTCCACCTGGTCGGCGGCGAACGGGATGACCGGCGGCGTGGTCCCGTACACGTCGAGCGTGTGGATGAAACGGTGCAGGCCCATGGAGCCTGCGCAGGCGAAGCCGAGCTCGATGATCTGGGCCGACGTGAAGTGCTCGCCGAGGCGCCGGTAGAACTCGTCGTCGATGGCGTGGTGATCGGCCGAGAGCAGGTCGAGGAACTCGACGGCCAGGCGCTCCTGCTCGTTCAGTTCGGCTCCTCCGGGGGAGATGAGGCAGGCGACGTCCTCGTCGGTGATGGAGTCGTGCTTGCGCGACTGCATGCACGGCTGGCACTCGCCCAGCTGCGCACTGCGGATGCGCAGCAGCTCGAGGATCCGGCCGCCCAGCAAGGAGCCCTTGCCCATGACCTGCCGCGCCGCGTTCGTCATCATGATCTGCTGGGTCTTGTAGGCGAAGATCTGGAGCGGGATCGGCGTCGCGTAGAGGCCTGCATCCACCCCCTCTTCGATGACCTGCCGCGTCTCTGGGGCCATCTCGTCAAACGGAATGGGCTCGATCCTGGGCACACAACCCCCCAACCGCTCCCCGGTCTCACCGGCGGAGCTCTCTCGTTCCGATGTCGTCGCTACTGTACTGTCCCCCCGTGCCGCTCGATCCCGCCTCCATCCTCCTCACTGACCGCGTCGCAGTCGTCACCGGTGGAGGCTCGGGTATCGGCCGCGGGATCGCGCGGGGCTTCGCCTCGTTCGGGGCCAAGGTGGCCATCTGGGAGCGCCACGAGGACACCGCCGCGGCCGCGGCGGAGGAGGTCGGCGGCCTGGGCCTGCACGTCGACGTCCGCGACTCCACCCAGGTCGACGACGCGTTGGCGCGCACCGTCGACGAGCTCGGGCCGGTGAGCATCCTCGTGAACAACGCGGGAGGGGTCTTCAACTCTCCCCTGCTCGAGACCTCGGAGAACGGCTGGGACGCGCTGTACCGGTCCAACCTCAAGCACGTCATCTTGTGCACCCAGCGGGTCGCCCGCGTCATGGTGGAGAACGAGTTGCGCGGGAGCGTCATGAGCGTGACCTCCATCGAGGGGGTGCGCGCCGCTCCGGGCTACGCGGCGTATGCGGCGGCGAAGGCGGGTGTCATCAACTACACCAAGACCGCCGCCCTGGAGCTGGCGCCCTACGGCATCCGCGTCAACGCACTCGCGCCCGACATCACGCTCACCGAGGGCATCATGGCGGTCGCCCCCGAGGGCACCGAGGAGGGTTTCGGCCACACGGTGCCGATGGGCAGGGCCGGCCACGTCGACGAGATGGCGGGCGCCGCGATCTTCCTTGCCAGCGAGCTGTCCAGTTACATCACGGGCCAGACGATCCACGTGGACGGCGGGACGCACGCGGCGAGCGGGTGGTACCACAACCCGAACACGGGCGTCTACGTCCTCGGGCCTTCCTGACGCCTCGGCCCACCGGGCGAGGGCGGCAGCGGCGGGAGCGGTGTCGGCCGAGCGCTAGCGGTCGTTGCCGAGCGACACGTGGGCCGACATGCCACCGTCGACCGCGATCATCTGCCCGGTGATGTACCGGCTCTCATCGGACGCCAAGAAGACGACGACGTCGGCGATGTCCTCGGGCTGCCCGACGGCGGGCGTCAACGTGGCCTTGCCGAGGGACGACACCATCTCCTCGGTGAGGTGGGCTCGGACGGCGTCGGTGATCACGAGGCCCGGCAGGATCGTGTTGACCCGGATGCCCCGTTTCCCGTGGCTCGTCGCGACGTACATGGTGAGCGCGTTCACGCCGGCCTTGGACACCCCGTAGGCCGTCCGGGTGCGGTCGCCCTTGAGCGACGCCCCCGATGACATGTTGATGATGGACCCGCCGCCGCCCTCCACCATGACCGGGACGGCGTGCTTGCACATCAGCATCTGGCTGCGCAGGTTGACTTCGAGGGTGCGTTCCCACACCTCGACCGAGAGGTCGGTCACCGCGGTGTCGGCGCTCAAGAAGTCCGAGTCGGTCAGTGCCGCGTTGTTGTGCAGTACGTCGATGCGGCCGAAGCGCTCGGTGGCCGCCTCGACCGTGGCACGGACCTGATCCTCGGCGGAAAGGTCTGCCGCGAAGGCGGCCGCACGTCCGCCCTCGTTCTCGATCGTGCTGGCGACAGCGGACGCGGCCGTCTCGTTGATGTCGACCACCAGGACGGGCGCTCCTTCTCGTGCCAGCGCCCGGGCCGAGGCGCCCCCGATGCCGCCACCGCCACCGGTCACGATCGCGACTTTGCCGGCAAGACGATCCATGTGCGTGTTCCGACCTTTCTCTAGTCCCTGGTCTCGCTCGCCTCCATGGCGTCCCGCCATGGCGCGAGGTCGAGCATCGGGTAACGAGCGGCCACACCCGAAAGCGTCCCGGGGGTCCAGTAGGGGTGGCCGGGCACCGGGAAACCGAGCACCGTGAGCTGTCGCTCGCGCGCGGTCCCGACGAAGCGGTACCACGCCATGTCCTCCCCGGCGTGCGGCAGCGCGAGCGAGCCGAGCCAATCGGTGCACGCAGGCTTGTACGAGACGTGCAACATGAACCGTGCCGTTCCCGGCACCTGCATGCGCACGCCGCGGTGGTACACGTCGGGCCGGTAGGCCAGGACCGACCCCGCCGGACCCGAAGCCGCAATCTCTCCGGCGTAGAGGTCCGCGTACTCGTCGGGATGCAGATACGTGCGCTCGACCGGGATATCCGCGGTGCGGTGCAGCGGCACCATGCGCGTCGCCCCCGTCTCGGGGGTGACGTCGCTCAGGTACACGAACAACTCGAGCTGCTGATAGCCGCCCTCGTTGCGCGGCACCACCAGCGTGTGGTTGCCGTAGTCCGCGTGGAGCAGTTGCTCGTCGCTGAGGGCGCCGGCGCCGTACTTGGCGCTCAACGACGCCTGGTAGAGCCGCATGTCGGGCGTCCCGAGCCCGAGCACCCGCTCGGCCAGGTCGATCACGTGGTCGTGGACCGCCAGGTCGTTGAGCGCCCCGGCCTCGAACGGGAACCGGGGCATCACACGATGCGAGTCGTCGCGGAAGGGCGCGTTGCGCCCCGGGTCGGCGTCGGCGGCGAACTCCTCGGCGGTCGGGAAGAGTGCGGGCAGCGCGGCCTGCGCCGCCGCGATCTCGTCGCTCGAGAACAGCCCGCCGATCAGGCACCATCCGTCGGCGTCCCACTGCCGGAGGATCGACTCGTCGATCA
>DATJTU010000056.1:0-6412 GCA_035503015.1 Acidimicrobiales bacterium
CCACGTCCTCGTCTACGGTGCCGCGGTCCATTCCGCCGGCGTTGCTGCGACGGTAACACGGTGAGGACTAAAGTGCAACGTGTTCCAATAATGGGGTTTCCAGCCCAGGTCAGAGCGGTTTGGAGTTGCGGTGACCACAGCGGACGACGAGACGGCGGACGGCGCCGGACCAGGCGCCGCGGCGACGTGGGCGGGGCAGATGCGCGAGATGCCCGAGACCGTCGCCGGGGCCGTCTTGAACCGGTCCGAGGACACCCGGCTCGGCCTGGTCGCCGGCGACCTGCGCCTGAGCCACGCGGAGGTGGCGACCCTCGCCGCCGCCCGGTCGCGCTGGCTGTCCGACCGCCGGACGATGCACGGCCCCTTCCACGTCGCCGTCCTCTTGGACAACGTCCCCGAGTTCGTCTTCTGGCTCCAGGGCGCGGCGCTGACGGGCGCCGTCGTCGTCGGCGCCAACCCCACGCACCGCGGTGACGAGCTTGTGCGCGACCTCACCCACACCGAGTGCCAATTCCTCGTCACCGACTCGGCCTCGCTCCCCCTCCTCGACGGCGCGCGGATCGGCGACATCCTCGGCACCGTGACGGCGGACAACCCGCGGGTGCTCGTGCTCGACACCGACGAGGCACAAGACGAGCTCGCCACCTACGGGCGCCCCGACCCCTTCGAGGTCGCCGACCGCACGGTCGACCCCGACGACCTCGGCTACCTCCTCTTCACCTCGGGCACCTCGGGGGCACCCAAGGCGTGTCTGTGCAGCCAGGGCAGGCTGGCGCGCATCGGCGCCATCGTCGCCCAGATGTACGCGCTCACCCCCGAGGACGTGTGCTACATCGCCATGCCGCTGTTCCACTCCAACGCGCTCATGGCCGGCTGGGGGCCGGCGCTGATGGCCGGCGCGACGGTCGCGCTGCCGACGACAGGCCGCTTCTCGGCGTCGGGGTTCCTCTACGACGTCAGAACGGCGGGCGCGACGTACTTCAACTACGTGGGCAAGCCGCTGTCCTACATCTTGGCCACGCCCGAACAACCCGACGACGCCGACAACCCCTTGGTCCGCGCCTTCGGCAACGAGGGGTCGGCCGACGACGTGGCGCGCTTCGCCGAGCGCTTCGACGTCGTCGTCACCGACTCGTACGGGTCGACCG
Source organism: Acidimicrobiales bacterium (assembly GCA_035503015.1). GTDB lineage: Bacteria > Actinomycetota > Acidimicrobiia > Acidimicrobiales > RAAP-2 > Bog-473. Next base: position 1,149 of record DATJTU010000056.1, read on the forward strand.
AAGGCGGGGCGACGGTGCAGCGCACGCCCGACACGCCGCCGGGCGCGCTCGGGCGCGCCCCGGAGGGGACGGTCGTCCTCGACCCCGAGACGGGCGCCGAGTGCCCGCCGGCCCGCTTCGACGACCGCGGGCGCCTGCTCAACGCCGAGGAGGCGATCGGCGAGCTGGTGTCGAAGGAGGGTGGCGCCGGCTTCGAGGGCTACTGGCGCAACGACGACGCCGAGCGGGCGCGCCTGCGCGAGGGCTGGTACTGGACGGGCGACCTCGCCTACCGCGACGAGGCCGGCTTCTTCTACTTCGCCGGGCGCGACCACGACTGGCTGCGCGTGGACGGCGAGAACTTCGCGTCCGCCCCCGTCGAGCGCATCCTCTCGCGCCACCCCGACGTGGTGCTGGCCGCCGTCTACGCGGTGCCCGACCCCGTCGTGGGCGACCAGGTCATGGCGTCGGTGCAGCTGCGGCCGGGCGTCGACGCGCTCGACGGCGACGAGCTCGCCACCTTCCTCGCCGCCCAGGACGACCTCGGCACCAAGTGGGCGCCGCGCTTCGTGCGCATGAGCGCCTCGTTGCCGATCACCGCCACCAACAAGGTGGTGAAGCGGGCGCTACGAGCCGAGCGGTGGAACACCGACGAGCCGGTCCTGTGGCAGCCCGAGCGGGGCGGCCCCTACGTGCGCATGCAGCCCGAGGACGCCGTCGCGCTCGAGGAGGCGGTGGGCGACCAGCCGATCTGAGCGCGCGCTCGGGTGGGCGGCCTCAGCGATCGACGCCGAGCACCAGGCCGCTGGTCGGCACGCCGGTCCCGGCGGTGACCACGACGTGCTCGAGCCCGGACACCTGGTTCACCGAGGTGCCGCGCACGAGGCGCACGCCCTCGGCGATGCCGTTCATGCCGTGCAGGTACGCCTCGCCGAGCTGGCCGCCGTGCGTGTTGATCGGCAGCGCGCCGCCGAGCTCGACCCGGCCGTCGCGCACGAAGTCCTTCGCCTCGCCCTTGGCGCAGAAGCCGAGCTCCTCCAGCTGGTAGAGGACGTAGGGGGTGAAGTGGTCGTAGAGGATGGCCGCCTGCATGTCGGCGGGGCCGAGGCCGGAGGTCTCCCACAGCTGGCGCGCCACGACGCTCATCTCGGGCAGGCCGAGCAGGTCGTCGCGGTAATAGCTCGTCATCATGTCCTGACCCGCGCCCGACCCCTGCGCCGCCGCGCGCACCACGACGGGCGCGGTCGGCAGGTCGCGTGCCCGCTCGAGCGACGTGACGACGAGCGCCTGCCCGCCGTCGGTCTCCTGGCAGCAGTCGAGGAGGTGGAGCGGCTCGACGATCCAGCGGCTGGCTTGATGCTCCTCGAGCGTGATCGGCTGCTCGTAGAACCACGCCTTGGGGTTGGTCGCCGCGTGCTTGCGGTCCGCCACCGCGACGCGGCCGAGGTCCTCGCTGGTGGCACCGGTGACGTGCAGATAGCGCTGCGCGGCCATGGCCACCCACGACGCCGGGGTCAGCAGGCCGACCGGCAGGTACGACGCCATGTGCGCGTTCTCGGCGTTCGGCAGCGGTGCCCGGCCCTGCACGCCCATGCCGAACCGGTTCCCCGATCGTTCGTTGAAGGCGCGGTAGCAGACCACCACGTCCGCGACACCGGAGGACACGGCGAGCGCCGCCTGCTGAATGGTTGCGCACGCCGCCCCGCCGCCGTAGTGGATGCGGCTGAAGAACGTCAGCTCGCCGATCCCGAGGCTGCGCGCGATGTCGATGTCGGGATTGGTGTCCGAACTGAAGGTCACCATGCCCCCGACGTCGGACGGGGCGATCCCCGCGTCGTGCAGGGCGGCGTCCACGGCCTCGACGGCGAGGCGCAGTTCGGAGCGGCCCGAGGCCTTGGAGAACTCCGTGGCCCCGATGCCGGCGATGGCGACGTTCCCGGCGAAGGCGTGCGCCATCAGGCTCCCCCGACCGGCAGCGTCAGCGTGACCGTCCCGGTGACGTGGTCACCCAGGTGGTTGGCGCCGCGGATCGAGACGGTGACCGTGCCGCTCGCGCCGTCGTCGGCCACCGGGCCCTTCTCCTGCACCGAGCCCGTCATCGTCATGGTGCAGTCGGGGTAGTTCGGCGCGCCCAGGCGGATGTTGACGTCGACCAGGCGGCTGCGCGGGCCCGACCAGTCGGTGACGTAGCGGCCGACGAGCCCGTTGGTCGTGAGGATGTTCATGAAGATGTCCGGCGAGCCGCGCTCCGAGCTGAGCACGTGGTCGTGGTGCACGTCCTGGTAGTCCCGGCTGGCGATCGCGCCCGACACGACGAGGGTGCGCGTGATCGGGAGCACGAGGGTCGGCAGCTCGTCGCCCACCGACACCTCGTCGTAGGTCGGTCCCGTCAGTGGCGGCTGTGTGGTCGTCATTGTCCTGCCTCCGCTTGCGCGAGCGCGCGCTCGGCGATGTCGGCGCCGAGTCGCGCCAGCTGCGCGCTCGGCCCGCCGAGCAGCAGCTCGATCTGCTTGCCCCACAAGAAGTACCGGTGGATGGGGTAGGTGATGTCCGCCCCCATGCCGCCGTGCAGATGCTGGGTCGTGTGCACGGCGCGCTGGCCGCGCTCGGACGCCTGCCACTTGGCGACCCGGGCGGCGTCGGCGGCGTCGCGGCCGGTGTCGAAGCGCCACGCCGCGTTCTGCCAGGTGACCCGCATGGCCTCGATGTCGATCGCCGCGTCGGCCGCCTTCAGCATCGTGCCCTGGAAGGTGCTCAGCGGCCGCCCGAACTGGTTGCGGGTGTTGAGATAGGCGGCCGTCCGCTCCAGCGCGGCCTCGCAGACGCCGACCTGGAGCGCGCACAACCCGACGGTCGCCGCGATCAGGACGTAGTCGAGGGCCGACCGGCCGACGTCCGGTCCGACGAGCACGTCGTCCGACGAGACGGCGACGTCGGAGAGATGCAGGTGCGGGTGGATCTCGCGGTTGGTCGTGACGGCACGCTCGAGCCGCACGCCGGCCGCCTGCGGGTCGACCAGGGCGAGCAGCACGCCGCCCTCGGTCCGGGCCGGGACGACGATCCTCGTCGCCACGTGGGCTTGGGGCACCGCGAGCTCGGTCCCGTCGAGCACCCAGTCGTAGTCGTCGCCGGAGCCGGCGACGGCGCGCGCCACCACCGAGGGCATCGACGTCGGGCTGGCCGCGGCGCCGGTGAGTGCTGCGGTGAGGAACGTCTCCCCCGCGGTGACCCCGGGCAACCACTGCGCGCGCTGCGCCTCCGAACCGAAGCGTGCGATCGGGAGCGCGCCGAGCAGGAGCGTCGGCCACAACGGCACCGGCGCCACCGCCATGCCCTGGGCCTCGAGCAACAGGCACACCTCCATGAGCCCGCAGCCGGAGCCGCCGTCGGCTTCGGGCACGATCAATCCGAGCAGGTCGGCGGCGGCGAGGGCGCTCCACAGCAGACGGTCGACGCGGTCCTCGCTGAGCTCGACCTCGGCGATGCGCGCCGGGTCTCCCATCCCGACGAGGATGGCCGTGGCGGCGTCGGAGACGGCCCGCTGCTCCTCGGTGAGGGTGAAGTCCATCAGGCCGCCGACCCCGCCGACCCCGCCGGCGCCGGCGACCCCGCCGGCACGAAGACCGGCAGCGACAGGTCGTCGTCGAAGTCCACGAACTCGGCGCGCAGCGCCATCCCGATCTCGATATCGTCGCGCTCCACCTCGGCCAGGTTCGCCACGACCCGCGTCCCCTCCTCGAGCTCGATCAAGCCGATGGGCAGCGGGTACTCGAACGACGGCACCTGCGGATAGTGCACGACCACATAGGAGTAGAGCGTCCCGCGCCCGGTCGACTCGACCGTGTCCCACTCGAGCGAGCCGCACGCGGCGCACGCCGGCAAGGGCGGGTGACGCAGCGTCCCGCACGACGCGCAACGCTGGATCAGCAGCCGGTGCGCCTGCGCGCCCTCGAACCAGAACGCGTTGTCCTGGGTCAGCGCGGGCTTCGGCCGCGGTGGGCGCGGCGCGGGCGCCGGCGTGCGGTCGGGCGGCAGGAACTTGAGTATGCGGAAGCGCATGGTGGCCACCGGCTCGGCGCGGTCGTAGAGCGCCTGGACGACCTCGGGGGTCACCTCGTCCTCGGCCGGGACGTCCGCGTCGGGGACGGCGACGTAGTCCAGGCGCGTGGTGAGGAAGCGCCCGATCCCGAGCGCCGTGCGCTTCGGATCGGAGATCGACTCGATCGACGAGCGCGCCAGCACGCGGTCCCCCACCACGAGCGGGCGGTCGTAGTGCTGCTCGCAGTTCGTCGCCACGACCGACGTCAGGCCTTCGTCGTCGAGCAGCTTCATCATGATGTCGGCCGGACCGCTCCCCTGGTCCGCCCCCGCGGCGCGGGCCTCTTCGATCAGCATCGAGGCGCGCAGGCCGCGCATGATCCAGGCCTGCAGCATCGTCGGTGGGGCGATCCGCTCCTCGTAGCCCGCGGCCTGCGCCGCCGCATCCGAGACGTAGACGGGGTTGTGGTCGCCCATCGCCTCGATCCAGTGGCGGATCATCGGCACGTTCACCGCGTCGGGCGACAGGTTCGGCGAACCCGAGGCCTGCCCCACCATCGCCGCCAGCTCGTCGCTGTGGTCGGGGAACCCGGCCAATTCCTCGAGGCGCCCTCCGGGCCCCGCCGTGGACCCGCCGCTCACCGCGACCCCCGCGTCATCCCGAGCCCGGCGGTCGCCACGATCTCGCGTTGCACCTCGTTCACGCCGCCGCCGAACGTGTTGATCTGCGCCTGTCGCCCCGTCGCCTCGATCCGGCCCCGCAGCACGGACCCCGGTGAGCCCGGCACGAGATAGCCGGCCGCGCCCACCACGCCCAGCAGCACACGCGTGACCTCGATGATGCGCTCGGTCCCGAACACCTTGATCGACGACGACTCGGCCGCCGTCAGCTCCCCGTCGGCGACGTGCACGGCCATGCGCCAGTTGAGCAGCCACATGGCCTCGAGCTCGGCGTGGCACCGGGCGAGGTCCATCTGCACCCAGCCCTGGTCGATCAGCGTGTTCCCGTCGTCGGTCGGCTGCCGCGCCGCCCACGTCGCCACGTCCTCGTAGAGCGAGATGGCGAGCCCGCTCCACGCGGCCAGCCCCACCCGCTCGTGGTTGAGCTGGGTCGTGATCATGCGCCAGCCCTCGTTCTCGTCGCCCACGCGGTTGACGACCGGCACGCGCACGTTGTCGTAGAAGGTCTGCGTGGTGGTCAGCCCGCCGACGGTGTGGATGATCGACCACTCGAAGCCGGGCGAGGT